>JBBRQR010000166.1:0-6440 GCA_038226115.1 Sphingomonadales bacterium
ACAGTTCGGGAGACGCACGATGGCCATCGATCGCTATTCGCCGCACGAGGTCGGTCCGCCAGTCGCGTCGACGCTCATCACCTATGTCGTCTGGTTCTTCCTCGGCAACATCGGCGGCCACCGTTTCCTGACCGGGCGTGTTGGGACGGGGCTGCTGATGCTGACCCTCCACATCATCGGCTGGCTGACATTCTGGCTGTTCGGCCTCGGCTTTCTGGTGTGGGGCGTTGTCGGCGTCTGGTGGCTGATCGACGCGCTGCTGATCCCCGGTTGGCTCCGGCGCTAGTCGATAAACGGGTCGCGCACCAAGATCGTGTCCTCGCGCTCGGGTGACGTGCTGACCAGCGCCACCGGGCAGTTCGTCAGTTCCTCGACGCGTCGGATGTACTTGATCGCCTGCGCCGGCAGATCGCTCCAGCTACGCGCGCCCATCGTCGATTCGCGCCAACCGTCGAGGCGTTCGTAGATCGGCTCGACGGCGGCCTGATCGGCGGCGTGGGCGGGGAAGTGGTCGAGGATGCGGTCGCCGAGGCGGTAGCCGGTGCAAATCATCAGGTCGTCCAAACCGTCGAGAACATCGAGCTTCGTCAGCGCCATGCCGTGGACGCCGCTGACCTGCACCGCCTGCCGCACGAGCACCGCGTCGAACCAGCCGCAGCGCCGCTTGCGCCCGGTGACGGTGCCGAATTCGCGCCCGCGCTCGCCGAGGCGCTGGCCGACGGCGTCGTCGAGTTCGGTCGGAAAGGGGCCACCACCGACGCGCGTCGTGTACGCCTTGACGATGCCCAGCACATAGTTGAGCGCCCCTGGCCCCATCCCGCTGCCCCCCGCCGCGCTCCCGGCAACGACGTTCGACGAGGTGACGAACGGGTAGGTGCCGTGATCGACGTCGAGCAGCACCCCCTGCGCGCCCTCGAACAGGATGCGCTTGCCCGCACGGCGCGCGTTGCCGAGACTCGCCCACGTTGCGGTCGCGAACGGGAGCACTTCTGGCGCGATCGCCGCGAGGCTGGCGACGAGGGCGTCACGGTCGACCGGCGGCACGCCGAAGCCGACGCGCAGCGCATTATGGTGCGCGAGGAGCCGGTCGAGCTGCGGCCCAACCTTGTCCAGATGCGCGAGGTCGCAGACGCGCAACGCCCGCCGTCCCGCCTTGTCCTCGTACGCCGGACCGATGCCGCGCCGGGTGGTGCCGATCTTGCCCGCGCCGCTCGCATCCTCACGCAGGCCGTCGAGTTCGTTGTGGAGCGGCAGGATCAGTGGGCATAGCTCACTGACCTGTAGGTTTGTCGGCGAAATTTCGACGCCCTGTGCGCGCAGCTTGGCGACTTCGGCGGCGAAGTGCCACGGATCGAAGACGACGCCGTTGCCGATGACCGACAACGCGCCGCGAACGATGCCGCTGGGAAGCAGGCTGAGCTTATAGACCTCGTTGCCGACGACGAGCGTGTGCCCGGCATTGTGCCCGCCCTGAAAGCGGACGACGACATCGGCGCGTGCCGACAGCCAGTCGACGATCTTGCCCTTGCCCTCGTCCCCCCATTGCGCGCCGATGACGACGACGTTGGCCATGTTTGATCCTCGGTTGGTTGGCGGCGGTTAGAGCGCGACCGGCTCTACACCGTTCCACGCATGGGTACAGCCGCCGGGAGTGGCGGCGTCGAGCGCGGCGACGGTGATCCAGCCGTCGGCCCGGAGCATCTCGCCGACGCCGGATGCTGTCCCGACGGGCAGCGCGACGCGGCGTTGGGCGACGACGCCAAGGCCTGCATCGACCAGCGCATCGACGAACAGCGAGAAGCCGACCGCCGGTTCGGCGTGGTCTTCGTGCCGCACGGTGTAACTGCCGCCGCGTCCGACTTCGCCGCGCACGCCACCGCCGAACAGCGAAAAGCCGAGCCATGTCTGATATTCGAAGCCGTGGCGCTCGGTCGGGTCGAGGGTGACGGGGATGTCGCCCCCAGCTTCCGCCAATGCTGCCGCCAATGCCGCGACGCCGTCGATCCGTGTTGCCAGCAACCCGGCGTGGTCGAATGCGCGCAGGCGGGGAAGGGCGTGCGTGATCGGTCCCGTGGCAGCGAGCAACGGCTGCCAGTCGGCGAACCCCTCCGCCGCGAGCGCGCCCGCGTCCTTCATGTCGAGCAGCGCCTTCAACCGCTCTATCCGCGCCGGGGCCATGATCGTCCCCGCAAGCGTTTCGACGATATCGGGGAGCGTCAGGTCGACCGACAGCCGGTCGAGCCCCGCCGCCGCTAGCGCACTGACCGCAAGGCCGAGCACCTCGGTCGCCGCCGCGACGCTGTCGCGCCCGATCAGCTCGGCCCCAGCCTGGAGCATCTCGCGCGCGGGCGACAGTTGTGTTCCCCGTACCCGCAGAATGGTCCCGGCATAGCTCAGCCGGAGCGGGCGCGGCGCATGGCCGAGGCGCGTCGCGGCGATCCGCCCGACTTGGCCGGTGATGTCCGAACGCAGCGCGAGTGTCCGCTGGCTGACGGGATCGATGAAGCGGAGCAGGTCGCGGCCCCTCCGACCTTTCGCCACCCCGTCGAGGAGTTGGCCGCCAAGGCTCGCCTCGAACTCGACCATCGGCGGCTGGACGCGCTCATAGCCGAACGCCGCGACATGATCGACGACGCCGCGCACAAGCTGGTCGGCCGCTTCCGCCTGAGGCGGCAGCCGGTCGCGCAGACCTTCGGGGAGGAGGGCTGCGGTCACGAGAAGGCGAGCGCCTTGACCTGCTTGACCCCGGGCAACGCTTTAATCGCTGTCAGAACCGTCGGCGGGATGAGCTCGTCAACCGACAGGAGCAGCACCGCTTCGGCGCGCGAGTCGCGCCGCCCAAGGTGGAAGGTGCCGATGTTGACCCCGGCTTGTCCCAGCGTCGAGCCGAGCCGTCCGATGAAACCCGGCTTGTCCTCGTTGACGATGAACAGCATCGGCCCGCTCAGGCTGGCCTCGACCTTGATGCCGATGATCTCGACGAGTCGCGGATCGCGGTTGCCGAACAACGTACCTGCAACCGATCGCTCGCCGTCGGGGGTGCGGACGGTGACGCGGAGCAGGGTGTGGTAGTCGGTCTCGCGCTCGTGGCGGACCTCGGCGACGGCGATGTCGCGCTCGCGCGCGAGGAACGGGGCGTTGACCATGTTTACCGTGTCCGAATGGACCCGCATCAGGCCGGCGAGGACGGCGGCGGTGATCGGCTTGAGGTTGAGCTCGGCAGCGGCGCCTTCGACCTCGACCGTCACGCCAGTAACGCCGTCGTCCGCGAGCTGACCGATCAGCGACCCGAGCTGCTCGGCGAGCGCCATGTACGGCCGCAGGCGCGGAGCCTCCTCCGCCGACAGCGACGGCACGTTGAGCGCGTTGGTGACGCCGCCCGTCAGGAGGAAATCGCTCATCTGCTCGGCAACCTGGATCGCGACATTGACCTGCGCCTCGTCGGTCGACGCGCCGAGGTGGGGGGTCGAGATGAAGTTCGGCGTCCCGAAAAGCGGCGATTCCTTCGCCGGTTCCTTGGCGAAGACGTCCAATGCCGCGCCGCCGATGTGGCCCGAGTCGAGCCCCGCCTTGAGCGCGACCTCGTCGATCAACCCGCCGCGCGCGCAGTTGATGATGCGCACCCCCGGCTTGGTCTTGGCGAGCGCATCGGCCGACAGGATGTTGCGAGTGCTGTCGGTCAGCGGCGTATGCAGCGTGATGACGTCGGCGCGGGCGAGGAGATCGTCGAGCGTCACCTTCTCGATTCCCAAATCCTGCGCGCGTTCGGGCGTCAGGAACGGATCGAAGGCAATGACCTTCATCTTCAGACCCAACGCACGGTCGGCGACGATCGAGCCGATGTTGCCCGCGCCGATCAGCCCAAGAACCTTGGCGGTCAGCTCGACGCCCATGAAGCGGTTTTTCTCCCACTTTCCCGCCTGCGTCGACGCATCGGCCTCCGGCAGCTGGCGGGCGAGGGCGAACATCAGCGCGATCGCGTGTTCGGCGGTGGTGATCGAGTTGCCGAACGGTGTGTTCATCACGACGACGCCCTTCGCCGACGCGGCGGGGATGTCGATGTTGTCGACGCCGATGCCCGCGCGCCCGATGACCTTGAGATTGGTCGCGGCGGCAAAGACCTCCTTCGTCGCCTTGGTCGTCGAGCGGACGGCGACACCGTCATAGTCGCCGACGATTTTGATGAGTTCGTCCTTCGACAGGCCGGTGATCTCGTCGACCTCGACCCCGCGCGCGCGGAAGATTTCGGCGGCCTTGGGCGACATTTCGTCGGCGATGAGGACTTTGGGCATGATGATTTTCCTGCTCGACGGAGAGAACCCCCTCCGTCACCTGCGGTGACACCTCCCCGCGAAGGGGAGGAGCAATGATCCTCCCCTTCGGTGGGAGGTGGCGCGAAGCGCCGGAGGGGGCGTCTAGGCGGTCACTTGCGCATACGCCCAGTCGAGCCACGGCCCGAGCGCGGCGACGTCGGCGGTGTCGACCGTCGCGCCGCACCAGATCCGCAGCCCCGGCGGCGCGTCGCGGTAGCCGCCGATGTCGAACGCGACGCCTTCCTTTTCGAGCAACGCGGCGATCTTCTTCGGCACGTCGGCGTCGGCTCCCGGCAGCGTCAGGCAGACGCTCGTGTTCGACCGTGTCGCCGGGTCGGCGGCGAGATGCGCGACCCACGGCGTCGCTTCGACCCAGCGGTCGAGCGCGGCGGCGTTGGCGTCGGCGCGGGCGAACAACTCGTTCAAACCGCCGATGCCCTGCGCCCATGTCAGCGCGTCGATATAGTCCTCGACCGCGAGCATCGACGGGGTGTTGATCGTCTCGCCCTCGAAGATCCCGGCGATTAACTTGCCCTTGGAAGTCAGGCGAAAGATCTTCGGCAGCGGCCATGCGGGCGTGTAGCTTTCGAGCCGCTCGACCGCGCGCGGGCCGAGGATCAGCACCCCATGTCCGCCTTCGCCGCCGAGCACCTTCTGCCAGCTATAGGTGACGACATCGAGCTTCGCCCACGGCAGGTCCTGAGCGAAGACCGCGCTCGTCGCATCGCACAGCATCAGCCCTTCGCGGTCGTCGCGAATCCAGTCGCCGTTCGGAACGCGGACTCCCGACGTCGTGCCGTTCCACGTGAAGCCGATGTCGTGCGACTGTGGCACACGGGTCAGGTCGGGAAGTTCGCCATACGGCGCGTTGACCACCGTGCAGTCGGCGAGCTTGAGCTGCTTGACCGCGTCGGTCACCCAGCCCTCGCCGAAGCTTTCCCACGCGGTCATCGTCACCGGGCGTGCGCCCAGCATCGTCCACATCGCCATCTCGTACGCGCCGGTATCGGACGCCGGGACGATGCCGATGAGGTGGGTGTCGGGGACGCCGAGCACCTCGCGCGTCAGGTCGATCGCCAGTTTGAGGCGCGCCTTGCCGAGCTTAGACCGGTGCGAACGGCCAAGCACATCGGTGTTGAGTAGATCGGGGGACCAGCCGGGTCGCTTGGCGCACGGGCCGGACGAGAAGGACGCCCGCGCAGGGCGCAAGTTTGGCCGGTCGTGCGCGCCGCGCAAAGTTGGTCGGTCGTGCGCATCCCGCAAAGTTGGTGCGTCGTGCGCGCCGCGCACGGGGGGTAGGTCAGTCATCATCTCTCCTTACAGAGAGCTCGCGCCGCGTTGGGACGGCGTGGCCCGTCGCCATGCCTAGTGAAGTTCGACGGAGGGTCAAGCGCGATTGCGTCGGACCCGACGGCGCCGTTAGTCGTTATACCGCCGATACGACCATGAAAGGATACTAATGCGCCACCTGCTCCTGCTTGCCGTGGTAGCTGCCGCACCGCTCGCCGCTGCCGAGCAGCGGACGGCGGCGTCGATCATCGAATCGCCGCTGACCGACGTGAACCTCAAAAAGAAGCATATTCCGCCTCTGCTGCTGGCGGCGAAGGATCATCCGTATGCGACGGCGGGGATGACCGGCTGCGCAAAAATAGGCGCGGCAGTGCGCGACCTTGATGACGTACTGGGGCGTGACGTCGACGTGCCGAGTATTGGCAAACCGAACGAAGGGCGCGAGCTCGCGATGGATGCGGGGCAGGACACCATCAACAGCCTGATCCCCGGGCGCTTCATCATCCGCCGCCTGTCCGGGGCGTACGCCGCGCAGCGCAATGCGGTCGCGGCGGTCTACGCCGGATCGGTGCGGCGCGGGTTTCTCAAAGGGCTCGGCGAGGCGAAGGGCTGTACGCCGCCAGCCGCGCCGCGCAAATAGGCGGCTGGCGAGGCAGACTCGCGCACCGGCGTCCACCGCGCTAAGCCGCGCGGCCGTAGCAACGAGGTTGTCCATGCTTCCCCCAGCGCGCCAGCGCCTGTTTCCGACCGCGCGCGACGAGGCGACGACGGCGGCGCACCCGACTGCGACGGCGCAGACCGAACATCCTGCGTATGCGCTGGCGTTTCAGGACACCG
>JBBRQR010000167.1:0-6437 GCA_038226115.1 Sphingomonadales bacterium
ACGGTCGCGGTCGTGACGAGCAAGCGGATGCAGGTGTTCATGGAGCCCCCCGGATGTGACGCGGGCACCGTGCGACGAAAGCGCCGAGCGGGCAAGCCGTGTTCCCTTCGGCGGAGGCTCCGCACCGCGCTTGCTCGGACGAGGGCGCGCGCTCGGTGCTTGAACTTCGCGGTCATCCTCGCGAAAGCGGCGACTGGTGCTATGAGGAACCGCGTGACCGTCCAACCCGTCCCCGCTGCCGTTGCGCTCGCCGTCCGCCGCCCGTGGACGGTGATCGCCGCCGCCCTCGTCGTCGTGCTGGTGGCGGGCTGGTTCGCGGCGAGCCATTTCGCGATGTCGACCGATACCGCGCAGCTGATCGCGCCGAGCGTCGACTGGCGGCGCGACGAGATCGCCCTCGACACCGGCTTTCCCGCCAACCGCGACCTGATCGCCGTCGTCGTCGACGGTGCGACGCCCGAAGCCGCCGAGATCGCCGCGGCGACGCTCAGCGACCGGCTGGCGCACGACCACGCCCATTTCCGCACCGTCCGCCGCCCCGATGCGACGCCGTTCCTGCGCCAGAACGGCCTGATGCTCGGCACCACCGACGAAGTTCGCGCGACGACAGCGGCGCTGATCGTGGCGCAACCCTTCCTCGGCCCGCTGGCGAGCGACCCCAGTTTGCGCGGCGTGATGGCCAGCCTGTCGACCGTCCTGACCGGAATCACGAACGGCAGCGCCAAGCCCGCCGACATCGCCAAGCCCGTCGCGGCGCTGGGCGTTGCGTTCGACGATGTCGTCGCGGGCAAGGCGGCGCGCTTCTCGTGGATCGACTTATTCGATTCGGGGTCGGGCAAATTGAAGCCGCCGCGCCGCCGGATCGTCGTCGTCCAGCCGGTCCTCGATTATACCAACCTGATGCCCGGCGATGCGGCGGGCGATGCGGTCCGTGCGGCAGCGCAGGGGCTCGACGCGCGCATCCGCCTGACCGGCGCGGTCCCGCTCGCCGACGAGGAGTTCGCGACGCTCGCCGACCATTGGTGGATCGTCGCGGGGACGATGCTCGTCGCGATGCTCGGCGTGCTCGGCGTCGCGGTGCGGTCGACGCGGATGGTGTTCGCGATCACGCTGGTAACGCTCGCCGGACTGGTCGTGACCACCGCGCTCGGGCTGGCACTGGTCGGGCGGTTCAACCTGATCTCGGTCGCGTTCATCCCGTTGTTCGTCGGGCTCGGCGTCGACTTCGGCATCCAGCTTAGCGTTCGCTTCCGTGCTGAAGGGGCCGCCAGCGAACGGGCCGCGACCGCCGAGGCCCTGCGCCGCGCCGCCGACGGGTTGGGCGGGTCGCTCGCGCTCGCCGCGACGGCGGTCGCGCTCGGCTTCATCGCCTTCCTGCCGACCGACTATGTCGGCGTGTCGGAACTCGGTGTCATCGCGGCGGCGGGGATGGCGGTGGCGCTGCTCCTCAACGTCACGCTGCTCCCCGCATTACTCGTGCTGCTGCGACCGCGCTCGCGCGGACTGCCGGGGCTAGCGCTCGCACAGACCGAAAGCTGGCTGCTCCGCCATCGCCGCTCGGTGCTGTGGGCGTTCGGCGTGTCGCTCGCGGGCAGCATCGCGCTCCTGCCGTTCGTCGTGTTCGACTTCAACCCATACCATCTGCGCGATCCGAACGGCCCGGCGATGTCGACGCTAACCGATCTGACGCGCGACCCCGACCGGACGCCGAACACCGTCGAGGTGCTGACGCGGACGCCGGTCGCGGTCGCGGCGCGGCTCGCGTCGCTAAACGAAGTGCGGCAGGTGGTGACCCTCGACAGCTTCGTCCCCGCCGATCAGGCGGCCAAGCTCGCCGTGATTGCCGACGCACACGATCTGCTCGACCTGACGCTCAATCCGTTCGATATGCCGCCGCCAGCCGACGATGCCGCGACGGTGACAGCGCTCCGTAAGGTGGCGGGGCAGTTGCGGAGCGTTGCGCCCGCCACCGTCGCGTCGGCGCGGTTGGCGACCGCGCTCGACGCCCTCGCCGCCGGACCCCCGGCGCTGCGCGCGCGCGCCGACGCCGTCGTCACCGCGCCGCTGAACGTCCTGCTCGACCAGACGCGAAGCTTGCTGCTCGCCGCCCCGGTGACGCGGGCGACGTTGCCCGCCGATCTCCGTGCCGATTGGGTCACTTTGAACGGCACGGAACGGGTAGAGGTCTATCCCGGCGGCGACGCGGGTGACAACGCGACGCTCGAACGCTTCGCCGCCGCCGTCCAGCGCGTCGCCCCGCACGCAACCGGAGCGGCGATCTCGACCCAGGCCGCCGCCGCAACGATCGCCGGGGCGTTCGTCCGCGCGAGCACCTACGGCATCGCGGCGATTTCGATATTGCTGTTCGCCGTCCTGCGCTCGGTCCGCGAGGTCGCCTTCACGCTGGCTCCCGTCATCCTGTCGGGGTTTCTGACGCTGGCGACGTGTGTGCTGATCGGCCAGCCGATCAATTTCGCCAACATCATCGCCTTCCCGTTGCTGTTCGGGGTCGGCGTCGCGTTCCACATTTATTTCGTCATGGCGTGGCGCAGCGGCGCGACCGGGTTGCTGACATCGAGCCTCGCCCGCGCCGTCCTGTTCAGCGCGCTGGCGACCGGCACCGCGTTCGGCGCGCTGTGGCTGAGCCGCCACCCTGGCACCGCGAGCATGGGCAAGATCCTGATGATCAGCCTCGCGTGGACGCTGGTGTGTGCGCTGATCTTCGAACCCGCGCTGCTGGGTCCGGCGAAGGCTAAAGCCGCTTAAGCTTCGCCTCGTCCGCTGCGTTAAGCTTCGCCGCCAACCCCGCCGCCCCGCCGGCCTTGACCGTGCTTGCGAATTCGGCGCGCTGGACGGCGATCTGGCTGACCCCATCGGCAAACACGTCGACGATGCGCCACCCGCCGTCGGTCTGATGGAGGCGGTAATTGAGCACGGTCGTCCCGTCCTTGGCGACGATCGCGCCGTGGACAAGCGCGTCGGCCCCCCGCATATCGACCTTCGGCGCGACGGTGAAGCGTTCGCCATCGAAGCCGCTGAAGTTGATCGCGTAGGTCACGACCGAGTGGCGCGTGAAGGCGGCGACCAACGCCTCGCGGTCGGCGGCGCTCGTCGTCGTCCACGTCGGGCCGGTAATCAGCCGCGTCATCCCCGCCATGTCGTGGGTCGCCTTGACCAGTGGCGTCAGCTTCGCGGTGCGAGCGGCGAGCGAGGTGCCTTTCGCGCTCTGCATCGACGCGACGAGGGCGGTGTTGAAATCGCCGACCACCGCCGCCGGATCGGTCGCGGCAGCAGCTGGCATGGCGGCGGTGATAGCGGCCACGGCGGCGGAATGGACGATCGTTCGCAACACTGGTCTCTCCTTCGATGCCGCCGTTTGCCCGAACCGGGCCGAACGCGCGATTAACGGGCGGCCCGTAACATCAACTTACGGCCCGTAACATTCTGTCCACCGTGCGCGAAAGCCACACTGGCGCACGATCGCACCAGCTGGTCGGCGCGCGGGGTTGCCGCAGTGCGGCATTTTCGTTAGCCGACCGGAATGGACAAAAGGTAGCAGATGCGCGTTATTTTAGCCCAGCCTCGCGGTTTTTGCGCGGGTGTCGTCCGCGCGGTCGAGATCGTCGACCGCGCGCTCGCGACGCACGGTCGCCCAGTCTATGTCCGCCACGAGATCGTCCACAACGCCCACGTCGTCGACAAGTTGAAGGCAAAAGGCGCGATCTTCGTCGAGGAACTGGACGAAATCCCCGATCATTCGCTGACGGTATTCAGCGCCCACGGCGTCGCCCGTGATGTCGTCGACGAGGCGGCGCGGCGCGGTCTGCCGGTAATCGACGCGACGTGCCCGCTCGTGACCAAGGTCCATATTCAGGGCCGCCGCTATGCCGCGCGCGGGCGGACGATCGTCCTGATCGGCCATGCCGGCCACCCCGAGGTCGACGGTACGATCGGTCAGATCGATGCCGCCGTTCACCTCGTGTCGACGGTCGCGGACGTTGCTGCGCTTGACGTACCGCTCGACACCCCGCTCGCCTATGTCACCCAGACAACGCTGTCGGTCGACGACACGCGCGGGGTGATCGAGGCGTTGAACGCGCGCTTCACCGATGTCGTCGGCCCCGACGTGTCCGACATCTGCTACGCGACGCAGAACCGCCAGACCTCGGTTCGCGACCTGTGCGCCGAAGTCGATGTGTTGCTTGTCGTCGGCGCGAAGAATAGTTCGAACTCGAACCGCCTGCGCGAGATCGGCGTCGAGATGGGGGTGCCGAGTTACCTGATCGCCGATGGCAGTGCGCTAAATCCGGCGTGGGTCGATGGCGCGGCGAGTGTCGGGCTGACGGCAGGCGCGTCGGCACCCGAGGAACTCGTTCAAGGCGTCATCGCCGCCTTGCGCGCGCTCACGCCCGTCGACGTCTCGACGATGGCCGGAATCGAGGAACATCAGTCGTTCCGCCTGCCGCCGGGGCTCGACCGCGTGGCACCGGCGCGCACCATCCACGCCGAACTGGCGTCGGCGGCGTTAAGTCTTTAGGAAGCGTCGCATGACCCTCCCCCTCGCCCCTCTCGTCCGCATCGGGACGTACACCGTCGCTCAGCACATCAAGGGCGGCAAATACCCGCTCGTGCTGATGTTGGAGCCGCTGTTGCGGTGCAATCTCGCCTGCCCCGGCTGCGGTAAGATCGACTACCCCGACGCGATCCTCAACCAGCGGCTGAGCTACGACCAGTGCATGGATGCGATCGACGAATGCGGCGCGCCAGCTGTCTCGATCGCGGGCGGCGAGCCATTGCTCCACCGCGACATGCCCAAGATCGTCAAAGGTTATATCGCCAAGAAGAAGTTCGTCATCCTGTGCACCAATGCGCTGCTGCTTAAGAAGCGGATGGCCGATTATGCGCCGTCGCCGTATTTTACCTGGTCGATCCACTTGGACGGCGACCAGGCGATGCACGACCACGCCGTCGATCAAAACGGCACTTACGATGTCGCGATCGAAGCGATCGAGCTGGCCAAGGTGAAGGGTTTCCGCGTCCAGGTCAACTGCACCGTGTTCGACGGGGCCGACCCAGCCAAGCTCGCGGCGTTTTTCGACGAGATGAAGCGCCGCGACGTCGAAATTACGATCTCGCCGGGCTATGCCTATGAGCGCGCGGCGAACCAGGACCATTTCCTCAACCGCGAGCGGACCAAGAACTTCTTCCGCGACGTGTTCAGCCGCGGCAACGGCGGCAAGGACTGGGCGTTCACCAACTCGCCGCTGTTCCTCGACTTCCTCGCCGGTAACCAGACGTATGAATGCACCCCGTGGTCGATGCCGCTGCGCACCGTCTTCGGCTGGCAGAAGCCGTGCTACCTCGTCGGCGAAGGCTATGTCCCGACGTTCGCCGAGCTCATGGAAGGCACCGACTGGGATCAGTACGGCGTCGGCAAGTACGAGAAATGCTCGAACTGCATGGTCCATTGCGGCTTCGAGGGCACGGCGGCGACCGACGCGATCCGCCACCCGCTGAAAATGTTCGCCGTCGGGCGCAAGGGCATCCGTACCACCGGCCCGATGGCCCCCGACATCGACCTGAGCCACGCCCGCCCCGCGCAGGACACCTTTTACGACCATGTCGCGAAGGAACTCGACCGGATCAAGACTGCGGATCCCGAAGGCTGGATGCGGGTCCAGCGCGCGGCGTAAGTTGCGCCGCGCGACCGGTGGCATCATCTTACCGTCGTCTTGCCCGGGACGGTGACATGGCCACAGCACGACCGCAGACCACAACGATGTCGACCAAGGGGCAGGTTGTCCTCCCCCACGCCGTGCGGACCGCGCGTCATTGGAGTGCCGGAACCAAGCTGATCGTCGAGGATACGCCCAACGGTGTTCTCCTCCGCGCCGCGCCGCTGTTTCCGCCAACGACGGTCGATGAGGTGTTCGGCTCTGCCCGATACACAGGGCCGACGATAACGCTCGAGGAAATGGACGCTGGCGTCCTTGCTGAAGCACGACAGCGACATGCGCGCGATCGATACTAACATCATTATTCGGTTCTTGACCGACGACGATCCAATACAATCCAAACGCGCGCGGCGGCTGATCACTGCGGGCGACCTGTTCGTCCCCACGACGGTCATCCTCGAAATCTAATGGGTTCTTCGGAGCAGCTACCGCCTGTCGCCTCCAGCAATCGTCGGGTTGATCGAGACTTTCATCGGCCTGCCCGGTATCCACGTCGAGGACCCCGAGCGGCTCGCGACCGCGCTCGGCTGGGCGGGCGCGGGCGCGGGCGCGGGAATGGATTTCGTCGACACCATGCACCTCGCCAGCGCGCGCGGCTGCACCGCCTTCGTCAGCGTCGACCGCGCCCTCGCGAAGACCGCCACAGGCCTCGCGACCGTGACCGTCGTTGCGCCCTAGCCGATCCCCATTCGCGGCCCCAGC
>JBBRQR010000168.1:0-6420 GCA_038226115.1 Sphingomonadales bacterium
CGTGGATCGGCGAGGCGTCGCCGTGGGGCTCGATCAGCTCGATCTGGCTGTTCGGCGTATCGACGAAACACACCCAGACCCCCTGTTCGGGCAGCGCGAAGCGTTCGCCGATGCGGGTCGCACCGAGCAGGTCGCGATAGACGGCGGATGTCCGTTCGATCGACGGCGTCACGATGCCGACATGGTTGAGGCGGCCGATCATGGGTGTCTCCGGGTTTCGTGACGGCACGATAGCTTGCGTTTTGAGCGCGGCAATGCCGTAAGTCACGCCGACACGATAGCGGGGGCAACGATGCGAACGATAGCGACCGGGCTGGCGATGGTAACTGCGCTGATGGCGGCGATCCCGGCGACCGCGCTGACCCTCGCGACGCCTCCCCGCCTGTCGACCGAACAGGGGGCGGCGCTGATCCGCGACCGCGCGCTGGCGGGGAATGACGCGTATGCCATCGTCGCCGGGCTAACGACCGACATCGGTCCGCGCCTTGCGGCCACCGCCGCCGAGTCCCATGCCCGCGACTGGATCGCGGCAAAGATGGCGACACTGGGACTGGCCAAGGTCCATATCCAGACCTTCGCCGTCCCGCATTGGGAGCGCGGGGTCGAAACCGCGACGACGATCGGCCCGAACCCGCAGCGGTTGGCGCTGACCGCTCTCGGCTATAGCGGTGCGACGCCCGACGCGGGGATCGAAGGCGATGTGATCCAGTTTACCGATCTCGATGCGCTCAAGGCGACGTCGCTGAATCTCGCGGGCAAGATCGTCTTCATCGATCACGAGATGCGCGCGGCGCAGGACGGGTTGGGCTACGGCGCGTATAACGCTGTCCGCACGGCGGGTCCGGCGATCGCGGCGAGCAAGGGGGCGGCGGCGTATGTCCACCGCTCGCTCGGCACCGGCCCGGCGCGGCTGCCGCATACCGGCGTCACCCGCTTTCCCAACGGCGTGAAGCCAATCCCGGCGGCGGCGCTGAGCGTTCCCGACGCGATGCAACTGGCGCGGATGATCCAGAGCGGCCCGGTCCGTCTCCACCTCGTCCTGACGCCCCGCGATCTAGGCATGGGGACATCGGGCAATGTCATCGGCGAGCTTACCGGTACGACCGGCGACGTCGTCCTGACCGGCGGGCACCTCGACAGCTGGGACCTTGGCACCGGCGCGATCGACGACGGCGCGGGGGTGGCGATCACGCTCGCGGCCACGAAGGTCATCGCCGACGCGGTCAAGGACGGTACCCTGCCCCGCCCGAAACGCACCATCCGCATGGTCGCGTTCGGCGACGAGGAAGCGCAGGGACCATTGGGTGGTGCGACTTATCTCAAGGGTCACACCGACCCCGTCGTGTTCGCGCTCGAAGCCGACTTCGGTGCCGACCGCGTATGGTCGCTGCGGACCCGTCTCGCCCCCGCCTCACCGGCGGGACCGAGTGGCCCGGTCGTTCCGTCGGCCGTCGCGAGCCTCGTCCGCGTCCTCGCCTCGCTCGGCATCGCCCCGTCACCGTTCCCCGCGCACGGCGGGACCGACATCGAGGCGGCGCTAGAGGCAGGCGCGGCAACCGTCGACCTCGCGCAGGACGGAACGCATTATTTCGATCTGCACCACAGCGCCGACGACACGCTCGACAAGATCGACCCCGCCGCGCTGACACAGGTCGTCGCTGCCTATGCCGCGACGCTATGGTGGGCGGCGAATACCGATGCCGACCTGCGCCCGGCAAAGACATTGCCGTGACGCCTAGGCGTGGGCACCGCAACCGCCTAAACCATTGCCGGGGTTAAGGGGCGTCGCGTGCAGCTGACCGATGTCGGATTTCTCAGCCATCTGATCGCAGCGCTCGGCTTTGCCGCGCTCGCGGTCAGTGTCATCGCGCGGCAGTCGCCGAACGGCACCAACGCATGGCTTGTCGTGGCGGCGCTGACGACGGTGATGTGGGCGGGCGTGTTTGTTATGGCGGCGCGGTTCGGCGGCATCTACCTCGCGCTGCTGTCCCCGGCCGAGACGTTGCGGACGGGAGCGTGGATCGGTTTCCTTGTCGCCCTGCTCCGAACGTCATGGGCGCTCGATACCCGGCTCAGTTCGTCGTTCGTCATCGCCAGTGCGATCGGCTTCGTCCTCTCGGTTCAGGTTGGCATCGATCTCGTCGATCTGGTCGGTCACAATGGCCCATCGCTCCACTCGCGCCCGATCGTGGCTGCGCTGTTCATCGTCGGGCGCTTGACGGTCGCAATCTCGGGGCTGGTCCTGATCCACAACCTCTACGTCAACGCCGAGGTCGGCAGCCGCACGAGTATCCGGTTACTGTGCATCAGCCTCGCGGGGTTCTTCGGCTATGACCTCAACCTCTACACGCTCGAGTTTCTGCTCGGCTCGCTGTCGCGCGACCTGTTCAACATTCGCGGCGCGGTCGATGTACTGACGGTGCCGCTGTTGCTGCTGTCGGCGCGACAGGCGTGGGTCGCGCGGGTCCAGCTGTCGCGGCAGGTCGTGTTCCACACGCTGTCGATGTCGATCATCGGCGGCTATCTGATCGCGATGGCGTTGCTCGCTTATGGCTTGCGACTGGTCGGCGGTGACTGGGGGCGGCTGCTCCAGATAACCTTCCTGTTTGCCACGATTACACTCGGCGCGCTCGTCGTGCTGCTGCCGCGCTTTCAGGCGGCCCTGAGGCTGCTGATTGCGCGCAACTTCTTCGCCTATCGCTACGACTATCGCGTCGAATGGCTGCGCTTCATTCAGACGGTGTCGGGGATCGGTGGCGTCGCCGACCAACTCCCCGAGCGTGTCGTCGAGGCGGTCTGTGCCGTCGTCGATTCGCCCGGCGGCGCGCTGTTCGTGCCGGGTGACGACGGGCATTTCGACATGGCGGCGAAATGGAATTGGCGCGGTTTCGTCGATGCAAAGGTGGCAATGGACGGCGATCTTGCCGGGTTTCTTGCCAGCCGCCAGTGGGTCGTCGACCTCGACCGCCTCCGCGACGGCACCGGCAACTACGACGATCTGGTCGTTCCGGCGTGGGCCGATGGCGACCGTGCAGCATGGCTGATCGTACCGCTCCTTCACCTCGACACGCTGCGCGGCTTCATCGTCGTCGAGCGGACTCTCGCGCGGCGGACACTGGGATGGGAGGATTTCGAGCTGCTCCGCACCCTCGGACGGCAGGCGGCAAGCTACATCGCCGAAGCCACGACGCAGGCCGAGCTCGACGAAGCGGGTAAGTTCGACGAATTCAACCGCCGCTTCGCCTTCATCATGCACGACATCAAGAACCTCGTCAGCCAGCTCAGCCTCGTCGCACGCAACGCCGAGCGCCATGCCGATAACCCTGCCTTCCGCGCCGATATGGTCGCGACATTGCAGGGATCCGTTGGCAAGATGAACGACCTTCTCGCACGCCTTGCCCAGCGCACCGCCGGACGAACTGATACCGACGAAGCGGTCGACCTCGGCCAGTTACTTGCGGAGGTCGTATCGGTAAAATCAATTAAGCATCTGGCTTTGACCTTCGACCATGATCACGACCGATGCTTCATCTCCGGCGACCCTGTTCGGTTCGAGGCGCTGTTCGGCCATCTCATCCAGAATGCCATCGACGCGAGCGAGCCCGAAGCGCCGATCACGGTCACACTTTCCCGCGAGAATGCTGACACCGTCGTGACAATCGCGGACCGTGGCGGGGGAATGTCCCCGGCTTTCGTTCGCAACCAGCTGTTCAAGCCATTCCGGTCGACCAAGCCGGGTGGCTTCGGAATTGGCGCGTATGAAGCCCGCGAAATTGCCCGTGCCGCCGGTGGCCGCCTCGATGTCGCGAGCCGCGAGGGCGAGGGCACCACCTTCACCATCTGCCTGCCACTGGCGATGCTGATCGCCGCATCGACCCGCGTTGCGCCGAGCGACGACCTGCCTAAGAGGATCACCGCGTGAGCGACGTGTCGCGTAAATTGCTGGTTGTCGAGGACGACGAAGGGCTCCAGCGCCAGCTGCGGTGGAGTTACGAGGATTACGACGTCATTATCGCTGGCGATCGCGTGGCGGCGATGGCGGCGGTCGAGACGTATGCCCCGGCGGTAGTAACACTCGACCTCGGCCTGCCGCCCGATCCCGACGGCACAAGCGAGGGCTTTGCCACGCTCGACGCGATCCTCACGGCGCGGCCGCAGACCAAGGTCATCGTCGCGTCGGGTCACGGCGCGCGGTCGAGCGCGATGCGGGCAATCGCGGCGGGGGCGTTCGATTTCTACGCCAAGCCGGTCGACATCGACGAACTCGGCATGATCGTCCGCCGCGCTTACCACGTCTACGACCTCGAAGACGAAAATCGCCACCTTCGCGCGACCGAAACCAGCGTCGATGTCCTTGGTGGCATCGTTACCGGGGCGCCTGAAATGCTCAAGGTCGCGCGGATGATCGAGCGCGTCGCCATCGCCGATGTCTCGGTCGTCCTGCTCGGCGCGAGCGGCACGGGCAAGGAACTGCTCGCGCGCGGGTTGCACCAGGCATCGCTGCGCGCGGCGAAGCCGTTCGTCGCGATCAACTGCGCGGCAATCCCCGAGAACCTGCTCGAGGCCGAATTGTTCGGCTATGAAAAGGGGGCGTACACCGGCGCGGTCAAGACGACGGAAGGCAAGATCGAGCTCGCCGAGGGCGGGACGCTGTTCCTCGACGAAATCGGCGACGTGCCCCTGCCCCTCCAAGTCAAATTGCTGCGCTTCCTGCAGGAGCGCGTCATCGAGCGCATCGGCGGACGCAAAGCGATTCCCGTCGACGTCCGCATCGTTTGCGCGACTCACCAGGACCTCGAGAAAATGATCGCCGAGGGTCGGTTCCGTGAAGACCTGTATTATCGCCTCGCCGAGATCATCGTCCGCATCCCCAGTCTCGCCGCGCGCCACGGCGACGCGACGCTGCTTGCCCACCACTTCCTCGCCAAGTTCAGCCGCGAGAACCGGCGCAGTTTTAAAGGGTTCACCCCCGCCGCGCTCGCCGCACTCAACGACTGGCACTGGCCGGGCAATGTTCGGGAGTTGGAAAACAAGTTGAAGCGCGCGGTCATCATGGCCGAAAATCCGTTCCTCGACGCCGCCGACCTCGATCTTGGCGAATATGTCCCGTCGTCGCTATCGCTCAAGACAATGCGCGAGGACGCCGACCGCCGCGCGATCCGCCTCGCGCTCGCCCGCACCGAAGGCAATGTCTCGACCGCCGCCAAGCTGCTCGGGATCAGCCGCCCGACGTTCTACGACATGCTCAAGCTGTACGGGATGGAAATCTAGCGCGCATTCAGAGTCGAGGCTCGCAAGACCATTGCCCGACTTGCGCTCGCGCGAGCCCTCCCCTAGACCACCCGCCGGTCGGAGCGTGGCGCAGCCTGGTAGCGCACTTCGCTGGGGGTGAAGGGGTCGCAGGTTCGAATCCTGTCGCTCCGACCAGTCGCTGTATTCAGCGAAAGCTTGCAATCTCGGCGAGAGATTTCTTGATCTTGGCGTGCACGGGCACAGTCGCTTCGGCGCTCGGGTGGCCGACGACGAGCAGGATGTACGGCTTTTCGGTCGCCGGTCGGCCAAGCAATTCGTTCAGAAACCCCATTGGGCTCGGTGTATGCGTCAGCGTCGCCAGCCCTGCATGGTGAAGCGCCGCGATCAGCAACCCGGTCGCGATGCCAACCGATTCCGGAACGTAGTAATTCTTGCGGACCTTGCCGTTGAACGGTCCGCTGCGCGCGCCGAAGATAACGATCAGCCACGGCGCGATATCGAGAAACGGCTTGGCGGAATCGGTGCCGACGGGAGCCAGCGCGTCGAGCCATTCGGTGCCTGCCTTGCCCGCATAAAATTCGCGTTCCTCGGCCTCGGCGGCGGTACGGAGGCGCGTGCGCAGCTCAGGGTTATCGCCGATCACCGCGAAGTGCCACGGCTGATGATTGGCCCCGCTCGGCGCGGTTCCGGCGGCGCGCAGGCACGCATCGATCACCGCTCGCGGGACGGGCCTCGGGCTGAAGTCGCGGACGGTATGGCGACGGCGGATCTCGGCATAAAAGGCGTCGGCGCGCGTGACCATATCGTCGTCATCGAACGCCATGCGGTCGGGGAGCGGGATCGGCTGATAGGTCATCCGTCGCCTCTCGCGCGCGGGACAATGCCCATCGTGTAAACCTTTGCCAATTCGACATAGCCCGCCGCTCCGGCGCGGTTGCGGGCGATGTCGCGTTCGGTCAGGTCGCGGAGGTAGACCGCTGGCCGTCCTGCCCACAACTGGCCGCGCGGAATGCGCTTGCCCGGTGTCAGCATCGCCCCGGCGGCGAGCATCGCGTCGCTTTCAATGACGCAACCGTCCATGACGATGCTGCCGAGGCCGACGAAGCTATGGTCTTCGAGGGTGCAGCCATGGACCATTGCCAGATGCCCGATCAGGCAGTCGTCGCC
>JBBRQR010000169.1:0-6397 GCA_038226115.1 Sphingomonadales bacterium
CACCGCCGACACGCCGCCGATCCGCAACCTCGACCTCGCCGTCCGCAGCGCCCACCTCGGTGTCCACACGATGGTGGCATCACCGGCAGCGGCGAGCTTGTCGGTGCTCGCCCGCGAGGAACGCGAACTGGGCGTCGCGCTTGTCGAGATCGGCGCAGGGGTGACGAACATCGCCGTGCATTTGATGGGACAACTTGTCGGCGTCGCGTCAGTGCCGATGGGGGCGGGCGACATCACCAACGACATCGCGTCGGCGTTCGCGACACGGCGGAGCCATGCCGAGCGGCTGAAGACGCTCTACGGCGCCGCAATCACCGCGCAAAAGGACAACCACGACCTGATCGAAATTCCGCCGATCAGCGACGACGAAGGCGCAGAAATCGCGCAGGTGCCGCGGTCGCAGATCATCGCCGTCGTCCGCCACCGCCTCGACCTGTTGTTCGGCGAAGTTGCGTTGCGTTTGCCGCAACTTGGTTTTGCCGGACCGCAGGCGCGCCAAGTCGTGCTGACCGGCGGCGGGGCGGAGATCAAGTCGATTGCCGATTTCGCGCAAGGCGTGCTCGGCAAGAATGTTCGTGTCGGCAAGCCAGGCGGGCTGACGGGGTTGCCCGATGCCCAGTCGGGATCGGCGTTCGCGACGCTCGTCGGGCTCGCGCTGTTCGCCGCCGAGGACCTGCCCGACCTGTGGAATGCCAAGCCGTCGACCAGTGGCGCGCGGCCCGCCAAGGGCGGCGGCGGGCGGTTGCAACAAATGGTGGATAAGTTGCGGTCGAGCCTGTGAAGGCGCTACCGTCTGTAGTAGTGACGTGCGACGAGGGAGACGAGATATGGTGGATTTCAAGCGGCCCGAGCTAACCGAGCTGAAGCCGCGGATCGCGGTGATCGGCGTCGGCGGGGCCGGTGGCAACGCCGTCACCAACATGATCGCGTCGAACCTGCAGGGGGTCGACTTCGTCGTCGCCAACACCGACGCGCAGAGCTTGGCTATCAGCCCGGCGGAAACGCGAATTCAGCTCGGGCTCAAGATAACACAGGGACTTGGCGCGGGGTCGCGGCCCGAAATCGGTCGCGCGGCGGCGGAGGAAACGATCGATCAGATCGATGCCGCGCTCGAGGGGTGCCACATGTGCTTCATCACCGCCGGCATGGGCGGGGGCACGGGGACCGGAGCCGCCCCGGTTGTCGCCCGTGCCGCGCGTGAAAAGGGCATATTGACCGTCGGCGTCGTGACGAAACCCTTTTCATTCGAAGGGATTAAGCGGATGCGATCGGCGGAGGAAGGCATCGCCGAACTGCAGAAGCACGTCGATACGCTGATCATCATCCCCAATCAGAATCTGTTTCTGATCGCCAACGCCAATACGACGTTCAAGGACGCCTTTGCGATGGCGGACCAGGTTCTGCATCAAGGCGTTCGGGGCATTACCGATCTGATGATCATGCCCGGCCTGATCAACCTCGACTTCGCCGACATCCGGACCGTCATGTCCGAAATGGGCAAGGCGATGATGGGCACCGGCGAGGCGTCCGGCGACCATCGAGCGATCGAGGCTGCTGAAAAAGCCATTGCAAATCCGCTGCTTGATGAAGTTTCGATGCGCGGCGCGAAGGGCGTCATCATCAACATCACCGGCGGCGACGACCTGCGGCTGATGGAGGTCGACGAGGCGGCGACGCATATCCGTGAGATGGTCGACCCCGAGGCGAACATCATCGTCGGCAGCGCGTTCAACCCCGATCTCAATGGCATCATGCGGGTTTCGGTCGTCGCGACCGGCATCGATGTCGTCGCCCGCACCCCGGCGGTGAGCACGCTGCGCGCAGCGTCGCCATTCGGCGCGGTGGCGACGGCGTTCCCGGCAGTATCGACCAAGCCTGTCGTTTCCGAACCCGTTGAAGTTATTGAAGAAGCCGAACTCGAACCGCTCGACCTCGGCTTCGATGACATCATTGAGGAGCCTGTCGCTCCCGTCGTCATTGCCGCTGATCCGATCGTCGCCGCACCGCTGCCGCCGATGCACGCACAGCCCGAGATCGAGGACAAGCCGCTGACCTTATTCGAGAAAATGATGAACCTCAGCCGCAAGCCCGCCGCGCGCCCGGCCCCAACGTCGCTGGCGCCCGAGCCGGAACGCGACGGCCAGCCCGACGTCGCGATCCCGTCGTTCTTCAAGAAACAGGCGTCGAACTAGGGTCGTCACCGTGGCGCTCCCGTGACGACCTCGCGGTGGCGGGGCGTCACGGGAGGCGCGCTGTGCCCGCGTCGACACGCGCCCGCGCGGCGACTACGACCGCGTGACCCCATTAACAGGAGACGCCCGTGTCTGGACCGCTCGCAGGGCTGCGCATCATCGAACTCGCGGGCATCGGGCCGGGGCCGTTCGCGGGCATGATGCTCGCCGATCACGGGGCCGAAGTCATCCGCGTCGACCGTCCGGGGGCGCGGCCAGAATCTAGCGGCTATGCGCGCGATCCGCTGCTGCGGTCGCGGACGCTGATCGGCGTCGACCTCAAGTCACCCGACGGGGTTGCCGTCGTCCGTGATCTGTGTCGGACCGCCGACGGGCTGATCGAAGGCTTTCGCCCCGGCGTGACCGAGCGGCTCGGCCTCGGCCCCGACGTCCTGCTCGGCGACAATCCTAAGCTAGTTTATGGGCGGATGACGGGTTGGGGCCAGACCGGGCCGTACGCCGCCGCTGCCGGTCACGACATCAACTATATCGCGCTCGCCGGGGCGCTCCACGCCTTTGGCCGCGCGGGCGAGAAGCCGACGCCGCCGATCAACATGGTCGGCGATTTCGGCGGCGGCGGGATGATGCTTGCGTTCGGCATGGTCAGCGCCTTGCTCCACGCCGCGAAAACCGGCGCGGGCCAGGTGATCGACGCCGCGATGACCGACGGCACGGCGGTGCTGATGAGCATGATCTGGGGCTTCCGCGCCAACGGCATTTGGTCCGACAACCGGGGCACCAATCTGCTCGATACGGGGACGCATTTCTACGACACCTATGCCACCGCCGATGGCAAATGGCTGAGCATCGGCAGCATCGAGCCGCAATTCTACGCCGAGCTGCGCCGCCTGACCGGCCTCGACGCCGACCCCGATTTCGACGCGCAGATGGACCGCGCGTCGTGGGGGCCGCTCAAGGCGAAGCTGACCGCGCTGTTCCTGACGCGGACGCGCGACGAATGGTGCGAAATGATGGAGATGACCGACGTCTGCTTCGCCCCGGTGCTAAACATGGCCGAGGCCCCAACGCATCCGCATAACGTCGCGCGCGGCACCTTCGTCGTGGCGGGCGGCGTCACCCAGCCCGCCCCCGCCCCGCGCTATTCGGCGACCGCGACCGCCGCGCCGGTGATGACGGCCGCGTTCAGCGGGGCCAACGTCCTTGCGAATCTCGGATATGACGCCACGCGCATCGCGGCACTGACCGCGAGCGGGACCGTGCGATGACCGTATCCCCCTCCGATCTGGGGAGAGGGGAGACGCGATGATCGACCGGCGTACCCTGCTCGCCGCATCGGCGCTCGCGCTGCCCGCGTGTGCCCGCGCCGCCGCGCCCGGCGTCACGCTGCTACGCGTCGCCGACGAGCGGATCTATCTCCCCGCCGTCATCAACGGCGTCGCGGTCGAGGCGCTGCTCGATTCGGCGGCGGAAACGTCGATCGTCGATGCGACCTTCGCGGCCCAGTTACGGCTGCGCGGCGGTGAAGTCGTCACCGCGCGCGGTACGGGGGCGGCGACGACGGCGGCGACGCTGGTCGAGGGCGTGACGATCGACGTTGCCGGGCTACGACTACCCCCGCAAGCCGTCGCGGTCATCGACCTGTCGGGAATTGCGCGGCGGCTGGCGAATGGACCGATTCGCCTGATTATCGGGCGCGATCTGTTCGACGCCGTGCCGCTGGCGATCGACATCAGGGCGGGGACGCTGGCCGTCGTCGCGCGCGGTAACCAGCGCGGCCACCGCCTGCAGTTGACGGCGCGGCGCGGGATCGAGGCGGTTCCGATTAGAATCGAGGGTCACGCCGCGACTGCCGATTTCGACCTCGGTAACGGCGCGACGGTGTTGATCGGGGCCGATTTCGCCGCGCGCCACCGCCTGCTCGACGGGCGAACGACGAGCGTCATTCAGGGCGGCGGGATCGGCGGTGAAACCCACCAGACAGCGTTCACCGTGCGCTCGCTCGACATCGCCGGGGTACGTTTTCCCAACGTATCGGTCGCGATCGACGCGAGTCCGACCGCGAACGACGCCAATATCGGCGTGCGCCTGCTGCGCCATTTCGGCATCGTCACCGACTTTGCCGCGCGCAGCGTGTGGCTCGATTATCGCGGATGACGGCGCCATTCGCTACCGACCCTGCCGCGTCGCGCGGACGGCTTCACCCCGAGCGCCCGTCAGCAACGCGCGATGCGTTCCAGCGCGACCGCGACCGCATCGTCCACGCCAGCGCGTTTCGGCGTTTGCGCGACAAGACGCAGGTCTTCGTCCGCCCCGACGGCGACCATTTCCGCGTCCGCCTGACGCACAGCCTCGAGGTCGCGCAAATCGCGCGAACCCTCGCCCGCGCGCTCGGCGTCAACGAGGACCTGACCGAGACGTGCGCGCTGGCCCACGACCTTGGCCACCCGCCGTTCGGCCATAGCGGCGAGGATGCGCTGGCGGCGGCGATGGCCCCGTTCGGCGGGTTCGATCATAATGCCCATGCGCTGCGGATCGTGACGCGGCTCGAGGTGCGGTACCCCGCCTTCGACGGCCTCAACCTGAGCTGGGAGACGCTCGAGGGGCTCGCCAAGCACAATGGCCCCGTCGTCCACCCGACATGGGCGCTGGCCGAGGCGGATGCGGCATTCGCGCTCGACCTCGCGACATGGCCGGGGGCGGAGGCGCAGGTCGCAGCCGTCGCCGACGACATCGCTTATGACAACCACGACCTCGACGACGGCTTGCGCGCAAAGCTGTTCACCCTCGACGAGGTCGCGGCAGCGGTGCCGTTCGTCGCCGACACATGGACCACCGTCTGCGCGCGCTGGCCCGGCGTCAGCGAGGCACGGCGCCTGGTTCCCGAGCTGATCCGCGAGCAGATCGGGAGGATGGTCGACGACCTGCTCGCCGCGTCGCGCGCGCGGCTGGCGGGAGTCGGGTCGGCCGCCGAAGTTCGCGGCGCGGGTCGCGCACTGATCGGCTTCTCGCCCCCGATGGCGAACGCAGCGGCGACACTCAAAGGGTTCCTGCGCGCACGAATGTACACCCACCCCGACGTGGCGCGGCTGCGCGATCCGGCCGTCGCGGTGGTCGCCGGGCTGTTTACCGCGTTTGCCGACCGGCCGGACGCCCTGCCCGACCGCTGGCGCGCGACGCTGCCGACAGCGCAGCCCGACCGGGCGCGCCATATCGCCGACTTCATCGCCGGGATGACCGACCGCTATGCTCTACGGACGTATGAGCAGGTGGTCGGACCGAGTCCGTTGCCGGTCGACGCGCTGCCTTAAGGCTCCGACTTCAGCTCAGCAGGAAGCGGGCGCGGCAGCCGTGGCTGACCCACACGCCGTGACGATCCCATCCCCACGTCCGGCCCTCATGACAGTTGCCGGCGATAATTTCGACCCGAGGGCGATGGCGGACGACGGCGGCGCACCGCTGCGGCTGGAACCGCCACGACGCGCATACGATAAGCCGCCCCGGCAGCGGCGCGGACGGAAAGCCGCCATGGCCGCCGACCGCCGCGAAGATCGCGCGACACCCGTTGGTCACCCAGATGCCCTGATGGGTGAAGCCCCACGTCTGGCCAAGCGTGCAGACGCCCCCCGTCTGCTGGAGCAGGCGGACGCCGCCGCGTGTATCGGCAGAACATTGTTGCCGCCGGAATTGCCACGATTCGCACACGACCTGCCGCGCCTGCGGGCGAAAGCCGTTGAATGCGCGGTCCTGTGCCGCCACTGGCACGGGCACCACGGTCATCACCATCGCGATCGACGCGACCGCTACCGCTAACCGACCCATGTCATTTTCCCCCGGCGCCCCCGCACTGTGGCGCGACGTTTAGGTCAGTCGCCCCGGAACAGCAACGAGCGTGCACATCGCAGCTGAGCGGGTTCGGCACGTGACCCGCCGATCAAATCCCGCTAGGCACGAATTTTGCGCCGGGACTTGCCGTGACCACCGTTTATCAGACCTATGCCGCCCATGTCGCCGACGCGCTTGCCGCCTTGGTGGCGAGCGGCGATCTCCCCGCCGGACTCAATCACGCGCATGTGACCGTCGAGGCTCCGCGCGATGCCGACCACGGCGATCTGGCAACCAATGCGGCGATGGTGCTGGCCAAACCCGCCGGGATGAAACCGCGCGATATTGCGGTCGGCATCGCGCAGTATCTGACCGACCTGCCC
>JBBRQR010000170.1:0-6396 GCA_038226115.1 Sphingomonadales bacterium
CATGTCGCGGGCGATTTGGTAGTTCGCGTCGTGGGCGTGGTCAAATGGTTCGACGCTGTTCGCGGCTATGGCTTTCTTGTGCCCGACGACGGTAGCGGCGACGTACTGATTCATTTCTCGGCCCTGCGCGACATTGCACGCCGGAGTCTACCGGAAGGCGCCCGGCTTGTTTGCGACGCGGTCCAACGACCACGCGGGCGCCAAGTGCGTACGATCATTGACCTCGACCTGACGACGGCAACCGGTCCCGATCCTGAGACGGCGCTTTTGCGGGCATCGACTCGCAGCGAGCCCGATCGACTGCTCGACGACGCGGGACCGTATGAACACGTTGTCGTTAAATGGTTTAACCGGCTCAAGGGTTACGGGTTTGTCGTCCGAGATGGCGTTGACCAGGATATCTTCGTTCACATGGAAACCGTGCGTCGGGCAGGTATCACCGAACTCGAACCCGGCCAGCTTTTGCGGGCACGGATCGCTGAAGGGCAGAAGGGGCCGCTTGCGGTTGCTCTCGAAACTGCTACCGCTTAACTCGGATAATTGGCGATAAGGTCTTGATATGATGTGGCGAGTTTTTGCTGCACTCGTTCTGTTGGTCGGCCCAGTCAGCACGGTCGCCGCTGAACTTCTCGCTGCCAACCCGCCGTTGCCGTCGATCAAGGTTACTTTGACCGCGAGAGGTCGACCGCACCGATACGTCGTCGAAGTGGCTCGGACGCCGGTCGAGCAGGCTCGCGGCTTGATGGTGCGTAAAGCCATGGCGCGTGATCATGGCATGATTTTTCCAATGGACCCGCCCCGCGACGCTGCGTTCTGGATGGAGGGAACGGCGCTCCCGCTCGACCTTATCTTTATCAAGGCCGATTCGACGATCGGTCGTATTGCGGCAAATGCTGTTCCCTTTAATCGTAGCGAGATTCCTTCCGGCGGACCTGTTGCTGCGGTGCTCGAACTCGATGCCGGTGAGGCGGAGCGGATCGGGCTACGGGCGGGCGACGCGGTCAGCTATGCGCTCGACGGGGGGCGGCAACCGCGCTAGTCACGCGAAATGGGTATAGGCTCGATCTTGACGTGGTGGCATGGCCCCGGCTGGGGAACGCGCCTGGTCGGCTGGCGGACTGGTCAGGAAGTTGGCCGCGACGAACGGGGGAATGTTTATTTTGTCGCTAAGCCCGGTCGGCGCGAACGGCGGTGGGTGATTTATGCTGGCGAGCCTGAGGCGAGCCGCATTCCGCCTGAATGGCATCTCTGGCTCCATAAGACCGTCGACAAAACGCCCGATGAAGCGCCGCTCAAGGCGCGGGTATGGGAAAAGCCGTGGGTGCCAAATCAGACCGGTACACCCGCCGCGCATCGACCATCCGGCAGCCTTGGTATCGACGCTGCGCGCGCACGCACGACCGGCGACTACCAGGCGTGGGTGCCCGAATAAATGCGCGCGCTGTTCAAGGACAATGTCGTCGAGGCGCTCGTCGGCCTGCTTGTGGTGCTGGTTGCAGCATGGTTTGTCAGCGCGGCGTATGCGCGGACTTCGGCGGGCGGCGGCAGCGGGTATCTGCTCAGCGCGCGTTTTCCCAACGCAACTGGAATCAATGTTGGAACCGATATTCGAGTTTCGGGCATCAAGATCGGCAAAGTCGAAACGCTCAGGCTCGATCCGAAGACCTTTCAAGCTGTCGTTCAACTCCGCGTTGCCGGTGATGTTCGTTTCCCGACCGATTCGAGCGCTGCGATCACCTCGGAAGGGATTCTTGGTGGATCTTACGTGGCGTTGAGTCCCGGCGGCGATACAACGATGCTCAATCCCGGCGATGAGATTGTTGATACCCAGGGCGCACAAGATCTGATGGGGCTGATGGGATCGATCATCAACCGCAGCGGATCCGGTTCAAAGTCGACGCCCGACGCCGCGCCGAAATGATTGCTGCGCTCGTCGCCGCAGCCGTCGCGGTGCCTGCTGCCTCGCCGGCGACTGTCGTCACTCCGATGAGTGAGCGCATCGTCCATTTGGCAGCGCTTAATAAGCGCAATGGTCAAACCGAAGAATTTGTTGCCCGCCCCGGGGAAGTGTTGCGCTTCGCGACGCTGACCATAAGTGTCCGTGCATGCCAGACGACCCCGGCGTGGGAAGCGCGGCAGACAGCGGCCTATCTGCAAATCGACGATTCGCCGGCGCAGGTTCGGACGCCTGCTGTGCGGCGCGCGCGACGGGTTTTTTCCGGCTGGATGTTTGCCGAAAGTTCGTCGCTCAATCCGCTCGAACACCCGCTTTATGATGTTTGGGTGAGGAGCTGCACGATGCGCTTTCCAGATACCGGACCTGAAACGGTCGTTTCGGGACGATCCGCAGCTTCCCAACCGAATGCAGCAAAGTCGCCGGTCAAATCCAGCGCCGCCGCAAGCAAGCCCTTGTAGCGCGCGCGTGTCACCTCGATTGTCCCAAAGCGGGCAAGGTGATCGGTCAAAAATTGGGTGTCAAGCAACTGGAAGCCGCCGACCTGGAGACGGGCCACGAGCGCGGCCAGCGCGCACTTGGACGCACCGGTCGCACGGGTGAACATGCTTTCACCGAAAAAGGCCGCGCCCAGTGTCACACCGTATAGGCCGCCGACCAGCGAATCGCCCTCCCAGCATTCGACGGAATGAGCATTGCCCTGATCATAGAGCGCACGATAGGCTGTTATAATCGTTGGATTAATCCACGTATCGGGTCGGCCTGGCGACGACGCGGCGCAAGCGGCTACGACCTCATTGAACGCGCAATCGGCGGTGAGACTGAAGCGTTCCGACCGAAGCAGCTTGGCTAAACTGCGCGATAAGTGGAAGCGCTCTAGGGGCAGGACACCGCGGTGCTTGGGCTCGACCCAATGAACATCGGGCGCCGCCCGATGATCGGCCATTGGGAAAATACCGGCGGCGTAGGCGCTTAGCAGAAGCTCCGGATCGATCCGCTGCATCGTCTGCGTATCCAATGTGAACGACGGTCCGGACTTAGACGGAACCCCGTGGCGGAGAGGGTGGGATTCGAACCCACGGTGAGCTTGCACCCACAACGGTTTTCGAGACCGTCCCGATCGACCACTCTGGCACCTCTCCGCAAGAGGCATGGCCGTGTTGGACCAGTCGAACGCGGGCGTATAGACGAGGGGGTGGGGTTTTGCCAATGCCCTTCACGAAACCGCGTGCGGTCCTATATGTTGTTGGTTCGTAACCGCGTGTCCAGAGGCTGCCATGATCGTTCGCGTCGTCAATCCTGCCGCTGCCCGCTTCGGGATCGGCGAGGTCGTTCGTCACCGCCTGTTCCCGTTTCGCGGCGTCATCTTCGACGTCGATCCCGAATTCGCGAACTCGGAAGAGTGGTGGGAAGCGATTCCCGAAGGCGTCCGTCCGCGAAAAGATCAACCCTTTTATCACCTTCTCGCTGAAAACGACGAAAGCGCGTATGTCGCTTACGTCAGCCAGCAGAATCTTGTGCACGAAGACTTGCCCGAGCCCGTCCAGCACCCGGCGGTAACGCAGATGTTTACCGGGTTCGAAGGCGGACGGTACATTCTTCGTCCCGAGGTGCGGAATTAGACACTGTTAAGGCGGAACCGGATGTTGGCGGATTTGTCGAGCTGTCGAGAAATAGCCCAAAAGCCACCAACCGGATCAGAGCTCCGTAATTTGGCGGTGTGACGCGATCGTGCCTCCCACGGGTCGCAAATTTGCGCACTGCCGTCCAGCCACGCTCCTGATTGCGATTGCGACGCTTCCGTCCCATCTTGGGGCTATGCGAGACTCTGCTGCTGTCACAGACACCAACCCCGACCTGAAGACGCTGCGGCGATTCCTGCCGTATCTATGGCCCGCCGACGCGCCGGCGCTCCGCCACCGCGTGTTGTGGTCGATGCTCCTCCTCGCGGGCGGTCTCTCGGTCAAATATGCGATGTCGTTTACGCTGGCGGGGGCGATCACGCGGATGAGCGCCGGCAACCGCGTGTCGCCGGTCGTCGTCGCGGCGATCGCGCTCGTCGTTGCCTATTCCGCCGCACGCTTCGGCCAGGTTCTGTTCGACAACGTCCGCAACGCCGTGTTCGAGCGTGTCGGCCAGACGGCGGCGCGGCACCTGAGCCAAGACGTCTTCGTCCACATCCACCGCCTGTCGCTGCGCTTCCACCTCGAACGGCGGACCGGTGCGCTGACTCGCGTGGTCGAGCGCGGGACCAAGAGCATCGACACGATGCTCTATTTCATCCTGTTCAACATCTTCCCGACCGTCCTCGATCTCGCCGCGACATCGATCATTTTCGGCGTCAAGTTCGGCCTCGGCCTCGTTGCGGCGACGCTCGTCATGTCGGCTTTCTATGTCTGGTTCACCCAAAAGGTGACCAACTGGCGCAATGCGTTGCGGCGCGAAATGGTGACCCACGACAACAAGGCAACCGCGCGCGCCGTCGACGCGCTGCTCAACTATGAAACGGTCAAATATTTCAACGCCGAGGCGCACGAGGCGCGTGGTTACGGCGCGGCGATGAACCAGTGGACTGAGGCGGCGATCAAGAATCAGAATTCGCTGTCGTGGCTCAACATTGGCCAGTCGGCGATCACCAACTTGATGATGGGCGGCGCGCTCGCTTACTCGGTGTGGGGGTGGAGCACGGGGCGTTTCGCGGTCGGCGACGTCGTTCTCATCCAGACACTGCTGACCCAGTTGTTCCGCCCGCTCGACATGCTCGGGATGGTATACCGTGAGATCAAGCAGGGGTTGATCGATATGGAGGCGATGTTCAAACTGCTCGATACCGAGGCCGAGATCGCCGACGCCCCCGATGCGCGTCCGTTGGTCATTACCGGCGGCGAGGTCCGTTTCGACAATGTCGATTTCGCCTATGACGCCCGCCGCGCGATCCTCCACGACGTCTCGTTCGTCATTCCGGCGGGGCGCAAGGTCGCCGTCGTCGGTCATTCGGGCGCGGGCAAGTCGACGCTCAGCCGCATCCTGTACCGTTTCTACGACATCGGCGCGGGGGCGGTGACGATCGACGGACAGGATCTGCGTGCGGTGACGCAGGACAGCCTGCGCCGTGCGATCGGCATCGTCCCGCAGGATACCGTGCTGTTCAACGACACGATCGGCTACAACATCGGCTACGGACGCCCGAACGCGACGCAAGGCGAGATCGAGGCGGCGGCGAAGGAAGCGGCGATCCATGATTTCATCATCGGGCTGCCGGACGGCTATGCGGCGACGGTCGGCGAGCGCGGGTTGAAGTTGTCGGGGGGCGAGAAACAGCGCGTCGCGATCGCCCGGACGATCCTGAAAGACCCCGCCATCCTGATCCTTGACGAGGCGACGAGCGCGCTCGATTCAGGGACAGAGGCGGAGATTCAGGAGTCGCTTCGTGCCGTCGGTCGTGGACGGACGACGCTGGTCATCGCGCATCGCCTATCGACGATCGCCGATGCCGACGAGATTTTGGTCATGGCCGAGGGCCGCATCGTCGAGCGCGGGACGCACGTCGCGCTGCTCGCGCGCGGCGGCGTCTATGCGGACATGTGGGCGCTCCAGGCGGCGGAAGCCGAGGGAGAGTTGCTCGCGGCGGAGTAGGATGGCAGAAACCGTTTTTCTACAGTCCCCCGGCGCGGTTACATTCGCGGCGTCGCCACCGGGCGACGTTGCTCTTTCTCATCGTTGATCGGGGTGTCGCGCGCGACCCAATCGGAAAAGAGAAAATAGAATTTTGTGCGTGGGCTTGAACTTCGTGTGAACTTCGGCTCGGCGCGCGAAGGCGGCGGAGGGTTAGTGCCTCCGCCTATTCGCCCGGTGCGTCGGGCGTGATGCGCCAGCCATGGTCTTCGAAGATCGTGTCCTCGACCGGGTGCCCAGCCCCGTCGCGTGCCGGAGCAAAGCGGTAGCGGGTGATGACGAGGCGGCAGGTGGCCCCGTCGAGCAAATCGCTTCCGCTCGGCGCTGTGACGTAGCAGCGTGTAATCCGCCCTTTGGCGTCGATATCGTAGCGCGTCGTCAGCTTGCCCTCGACCCCGGCGCGGCGCGCTTCTGGCGGATAGTCGCGGCCGGTGATCGCGCCGTGGATCAGACGGGCGGGGGTGCCGCCTGCACCGGTGCCTTCACCGCCCGACCCCGCTCCGCGCCCGTTACCCTGTCCCCCCGCTCCGGTGCCTTGTCCTGTAGTCGCTGCTCCCGACGAACTGTCCGCGCCGGTAGCGGCGACGGGGGCGGCGATGACCAGCGGCGGGGGTGGCGGCAGTCTTATCACCGGAACCGGCGCGACGACCGGGGTCGGGGTTGCTCGGGCGTGCGCTGGCGCAGCCGCGCCTGCGGGTCGGCGGATGGCGACCTTTACCGGGACGACCAAAGGTTTTGGTACCGGCGGCTGGGCGACGTCAAACACC
>JBBRQR010000171.1:0-6364 GCA_038226115.1 Sphingomonadales bacterium
ATGTCGCTGCCGCTTGGTGCGGCGATGTCGCTGCCGCTCGGGGACGCTGGCGCGGGCGATGCGAACGCGGCATAGCGCGACGATGACCGCACTTGGCCACGTCCGTACCTGGATCTTCGATCTCGATAACACGCTGTACCCGGCGGCGACGAACCTGTTCGCGCTGATCGACAAGCGGATGGGCGCGTTCATCGAGCGGCGGCTGAACCTTGCGCCCGATGCCGCCCACGCCGTGCAAAAGGCGTTCTTCCACCAGCACGGCACGACGCTGCGCGGGTTGATGAACGACCACGGCGTCGATCCGCATGAGTTCCTTGCCGACGTCCATGACATCGACGTGGGCTGCGTCAGCCATGCCCCCGACCTCGTCGCCGCGATCGCCGCCCTGCCGGGGCGCAAGCTGATCTTCACCAACGCCGACGCGACCTATGCCAGCCGCGTCCTTGGCCGGATCGGCCTCGAAGGCGCATTCGAGGCGGTGTACGACGTCCACGCGATGGATTATTGGCCCAAGCCCGACGCGCGCGCTTATGCTGGACTATGCGCGGCACACGGTATCGATCCGGAAACCGCCCTGTTCGCCGACGATATGACGCGCAACCTCATGCCCGCGAAGGCGATCGGCATGACGACGGTGTGGGTTGACAATGGCAGCGAGCAGGGGCCGGCGGCCGCACCATCCGACTTCGTCGATTTCCGCGTGCCTGACCTTGAAGCATGGCTGACCGGCGTCGTCGCCGAACTGGAGAGCGCATGACCCTCGAAATGACGATCGCGGCAGCGTGGGACGAGCGTGCGGCGTTGTCTCCAACGACGACGGGGGCCGTGCGCGCCGCGGTCGACGCCGCGCTCGCGGGGCTCGACGATGGTACCCTTCGCGTTGCTCAACCCGATGGCGCGGGCGGCTGGCGCGTCAACCAATGGCTCAAGCAGGCGGTGCTGCTGTCGTTCCGGCTGAACGATAACCGTCTGATGGCGGGGGGGTGGGACAAGGTCCCATCGAAGTTCGCCGACTGGGGCGTCGATCGCTTCGCCGCCGCCGGCTTCCGCGCCGTACCGGGCAGCATCGTTCGGCAAGGTGCGTTTATCGCCCCCGGCGTGGTCCTGATGCCGAGCTTCGTAAACATCGGCGCCTATGTCGGCGCGGGATCGATGATCGATGCATGGGCGACGGTCGGGTCGTGCGCGCAGATCGGCGCGGGGGTGCATATCTCGGGCGGAGCAGGCATCGGCGGGGTTCTCGAACCACTTCAGGCAGGGCCGGTGGTGATCGAGGACGGGGCGTTTATCGGCGCACGGGCAGAGGTTGCCGAAGGGGTCGTTGTTGGCACTGGTGCGGTGCTGTCGATGGGAGTCTACCTTGGCGCGTCGACCAAGATCGTCGATCGCGCGACGGGTGAAATCTTCGTTGGGCGCGTTCCCGATTATGCCGTCGTCGTGCCAGGGACGCTTCCGGGCAAGTCGCTGCCGTCGGGTGAGCCGGGGCCGGGACTGTACTGCGCGGTCATCGTCAAACGCGTCGACGCCCGGACGCGCGCCAAAACGGCTATCAACGATTTGCTGCGCGATTGACGATCCCTTCGACCTTCCCTGATTTCGTCGAGGAGTGGAATGCGCTCTCGGACGATCCTGACGACCGCTATCGCCTGCTGATCGACCTGGGCCGTGCGCTGCCGCCGATGGATGCGGCGCTCAAGACCGACGCGACGCGGGTGCGCGGCTGCGCGAGCCAGGTCTGGTTGTTCCCGACGCGCAATGCCGAAGCGCTTCACTTCGATGCCGATTCGGACGCGGCGATCGTCAAGGGGCTCGTCGCGCTGGTGCTTCTCCGCGTTCAGGATCGCCCGGCAGCGGCGATCGACGTCGCGGCGGTCAAGGGTGAACTCGACGCGCTTGGTCTGGCGAAACATCTGTCGTCGAACCGGACGCAGGGGCTGGCATCGATGCTCGCGCGGATCGGCGAACTCGCGCACGGGTGACCGCGCGCCGGGCGATCAGCGAATTCTGATCTTGAACGACACTTCGGCAGCGGCGGTGAAGCCGCGCGCCGGGCGCAACTGGTCGTCCTGAACGCGGCCCGAGACGCTCAGGATGCCGATCTTGAATGGCGTAATGACACGCGCTTCTGCGTAATTGATCGTAACCGGCGTCGTCGTTAGCGGGTTGTTAGTTCCAGTCTGCGGGCGGGACACCAAGGCACGGTGCAGGCTGAGCGTATAGTTGCGGTCGGCAGAGTCGGTCAGGTTCGCCTGCAGCGTTATCAGCCGCGAATCGCTGTCGAGGCTCGAACCGAACGCGCGTCCGCGATAGCGCAGGCCGTCGGGATATTTTCCGTCCGTATAGGTGATGCCGTAGCCGACGGTACTGAAGCCGAACAAATTCAGCGTCGGAATCGTGCTGTTGTATTCGGCCGTCAGACGCATCGTGTTCCGCCCGACTGGCAGGTAGACGCTGCCTCCAACCAAGTAGCTCGAAAAGCTGTGCGTGATCGGGCTGCTGTCTTCGTTGAAAATCTGCGTATACGCCTCAAACGGGACGCCGCCCCAGCGCCAGCCATATCGAATGTCGAACTCGCCCTCGCTCGCGGTCTTGCTGGGGTTAGTGTTGTTATTGCTCAGGCTCAGCGTGTCTCGGAGGTTACACGGGTGATTTCGGCCGCAAAAGATCTGCGTCCGTGAACCGCCGATCTCGAGCCCACGCATCGGGTTCAACGTCACGCGAATCGCGTTGAACAAGGTGTGCCGGTCGATCCTCGTGTCATCGAGCAAGCCGACCAGCGCCTCGGCGCGAAACGGTCCGATCCACCTCAGCAGCGGCGTCTTGAAGCGTAGCGGCCCTGCCGTCGAAATCCCGATCTGCGGGAACGGGCGCGCGTTGTTCGAATAGGTCAGCGCCGTTGCCCAGCCCGGGCCCCACCAATGGGTCAGTTCGCCACCGTACAGCTGGACGTTGCCGAACCGCTGCGCGAGATAGCTGCCATTGGCATCGAACTGGACACCGCGCTGACCCTTTTGCCCGACGATCGCACCAAGCTGGACGTGAAGGTCGGAGCGTCCGGCGGTAATCTCGGCGGTTTCCTGGACGGTCGCCTTGCCGTAGCCTTCGGCGTCGAAGCCGCGCACTAGCGCCGGACGGTTGGTCACGTCGATCAATGTCTCGGCGCGGCCTCCCTCGGCAGTCTCGCGCGTCGCCCGGGCCCGGACGCGGCGGATCGCTTCGCGAATATATTGCGGCTGAGCGTCGAGCGTCGGCGAATCGTTAAGTGCGGAAAGGACCCCGGCCCAAGGCACTGGCCACTGCGACACCATCACCTGCGCGATACCGGCATCGTTGAGCAGCGTCAGGTCGGACCGCAACTGGCTATCGCCGACCGAGGCCCATGGCGCGGCAGCGGCGGGCACCGCCAGACCAATGGCGAGGGCGGCGGTAAGACAACGGTAAGCAACATTCACGGCAGTACTCCGGCACGAGCGGCGACGGCGATCGCGGGGGAATCGGCAAAGACCCCATCGACCCCAAGAACAAGAAATTGTGCGACTTCCGCGACCGCATCGCCGCGCCCTGCCGGATCGTCGCCGCGGCGCAGCTCGATTGGCAGAAAGGCGTTTTCGGCGCGGAACGTCCAAGGGTGGACGACAAGACCGGCAGTGTGGGCGTCGGCCACAAGGGTGGTTGGTGCGAGTGATCGACCGGCGATGTCGCGGGGGACGATCCGGGACTTGGCCGGGCCGATACCGTCGGCGTAGGTCGCGATCTGGCGCAAGCCAACAGGTGTGACCATGTCGTCATAGCGCATCGTCGGATCGTCGGCAGGGTGATGGTCGTCGATCAGCTGGATCAGCCGCAGGCCGGTCATCGTGCGGAGCCGCTTCAGGTTACCGACCTCGAACGACTGGATAATCGCGGCATCGGTAGCGTGACGATAACCAGCGGCGTCGAGCTGATCGACAAGGCGGCGTTCGAGCGGCAGCCCGATCGATGCGAAGTAACTCGGGTGTTTAGTTTCCGGATAAACGCCGATCGCCCGACCGCTCGTTGCCGTCGCATCGCGTGCCAGTGTCAGAATTTCGGCGAAGGTCGGTATTTGGAACTGGCCATCCCACGCTGTGTTGGCGGCGCGAAGCGCAGGCAGGCGCTCGCGGGCGCGCAAGGTTTTCAGTTCGACGAGGGTGAAGTCTTCGGTAAACCATCCGGCGAAGGCGACGCCGTCGATCGTTTTGGTGGTTCTGCGCGCCGCAAACTCGGGGTGGGCGGCGATGTCGGTCGTGCTGCCGATCTCGTTTTCATGCCGCGCAACGAGGATGCCGTCGCGGGTCGGCACGAGGTCTGGCTCGATAAAGTCGGCCCCGGCGGCGATCGCCACGCGGTACGATTCGAGCGTATGTTCGGGGCGTTCCCCGGCGGCGCCGCGATGGCCGATGACCACCGGCGCGGCAAATGCCGCCGCCGTCGTCACTAGGCTCAACGCCAGCGCCAGTAGGTGTCGCATCGGGTTCCCGTCATCGCCACGCCCATTCCGTAGCGCGAAGCGATGACGGGAAGAAGCCCTTAAGCAGCGACGACCGGGGTGCCGACGTGGCGACGGCGCGTCAGTGCGCCGACCAGACCGAACCCGGCGAGCATTTCGAGCCAGATCGCTGGCTCCGGCACCGCGCCGTTAATGCCGCCGCCGATGCCACCGACGCCGCCGGTGATGTTGGTGATCTGGCCTTGGACGCCGTCGAGCGAGACGAGGTTCGTGGCAAGCCCTGCGAGCTGCGGTGCGCGCGACACATAGTCGGCACTATACGCGGCCTGGGCGCTGGCGAATGAGCCGGTCGCGACGAAGTTCGCGGTCGGATATTCGATCGTCCAGATCGCCTGCTGAATTGCGGCGAGCTGCGCGTCGACGTCGCTGGCTGCTTCTCCGAAAAGCTTAAAGCCGAGGGCGGCGAGGCCGGAAATCTCGTGCACCTGCATCTGGGTCAACCCGTTGCCGGTACCGTCCTGTGTCAGCGGAGAAACGTTGAAATTTAGGGTCTGTTGCAACTGCGACCCGATATTAACAAAGATATTGTGGGTGATATCGACACAAAAGCCGAGCGCGTCGAAAGCCGTGCCGCCCGCCGTGCCGGTAAAATGAAGCACGGATGCCAGTTCCGACTTCGTGTTGCCGCCGAATGTCGCGTTGACGCTGCCGGGGTTGTAGATGCCGGTCGATGTGATCGTCACCGTTTGGACGGCCGCCGCCGGTGCCACCGCTGCAACCGCGATAATCATTCCAACCAAAATATTGCGCATCATGCTCTCCAAGCCTCAGCCGAGATGGCCGTTGCCGGAGCGTGTAATCGTAACGATCTTTTAGGACAAGCTAATAATTAGTTAATGTCAGCCCTTTTCGCCCGAGCCTCATCAGCGACAACGAGAACCTCGTATGCCGCCAGGACAACCTGGAAGCGTGCGGCTGCGGCCGCGTCGCCCGGAGCGGCGTCGGGGTGGTTGGTCTTGGCCAGCCGTCGATACGCGGTCTTTACCGCCGCCGCGTCGGCGTCGGCATCGAGATCGAGCGCCGCCAGTGCATCAAGCTCGGATCGGCTGCGACTGCCATCGCCTGCCCCGCCCCAACCCCAGTGGCGCGCCTGAGTGAACGCTGTATCGCCGGAGGCCGAAGCCTCGCGTTCGCGCGCCTCCTCGGCGGTCAATCCTTCGAAGTAATTCCAGCTACGATTATATTCTGCCGCGTGCATCTCGCAGAAATACCAGCGTTCGGGGCGATTTGGGGCTTTGGGCGCCGGACGATCGCCGACAAGCGTGCACCCATCGCGATCGCACGTGCGCACGGTAACCGCCGCCGCACCGGTTCCATAGTCGCGCCAGCGCGGGAAGCCCCAATCAAGGTTTCGCTCGCGCCGCGTCACCATCTTACCGGCCGCGCATCATGCCTAGGATGCCGTCGAGCGCGTTCTTGCCGCCGCTGCCGCCCAGTAGCGAGCCGAGGACGCTCGCCGCGCCGCCGCCGTCGGCACCGCCGGTTGCGCCGCCGAGCAAGCCGCCGAGCATCCCACCGATGCCACCGGACGGCGCCGCCGCGCCGCCAGCATGGCTGAGCGCTCCGGCAGCGAGCGTTGCCACCATCGGCAGTAGTGCAGAAAGTTTCGAAGCGTCGATTCCGGTTGCGGCGGCTGCATGATCGGTTACCGCCGATGTCGCGTCGCTGCCGCCGAACACTGCGCCGAGTAAGCCGCCACCGTGATTAACGGCAGCATCGCTCGCGGCGCCCTGATCGGCGATGACCGCCGTCGCCGGAGCGGCGGCAGCGTCGAGTGCGGCGGCACCAGTGGCTTCAACATGGCTGGCAAGACCCCCAGCAACGGCGGGCATCAAC
>JBBRQR010000172.1:0-6327 GCA_038226115.1 Sphingomonadales bacterium
AGCGCGAGGCGCAGGCGGGCGATATCCTCCACCGCCTCACCGGCGCCGGCCTCGGCATCGTCGATGTGTCGACGCGCGAGGCCGATCTTGGAGATGTGTTCCTCAAGCTGACGAAGCGCGCGGCATGAGCGACACGAACGAACCGTACAATTATGACGTTGTCGTCATCGGCTCGGGGGCGGCCGGGCTGACCACCGCGCTCGGCCTTGCCGACCTCTTCCGCGTCGTCGTTTTGGCCAAAGGCGGCGTCAGCGAAGGATCGACGGCATGGGCGCAGGGGGGCATCGCCGCCGTCCTCGAACCCGGCGACACGATTGCCAGCCACGTCGAAGACACGATGATCGCTGGCGGCGGATTGAACGACCGCGCGACCGTCACTTATGTCGCCGAACACGCCGCAAGCGCGATCGACCGTCTCGCCGACATCGGCGTGCCGTTCAACGTCGGCGAGCAGGTCGGGGAGCGATTCCACCTGACGCGCGAGGGCGGCCACAGCCACCGTCGGATCGCGCATGTCGACGACGCGACCGGCTGGGCCGTGCAGGACGCGCTCGCCAAGGCCGCCGCCGCACACCCCAACATCACGCTCGCCACCGGCCACGCCGTCGTCGACCTCATCACCGAACGTCACGTCGACACGGCGCGCTTCGTCGCCCGCGCGTGCCACGGCGTCTATGCCTTCGACACCGCGACGAAGCGCGTTGAGCGGTATACCGGGCGTGCCGTCGTCCTAGCCACCGGCGGGGCGAGCCGAGTCTATCAATTCTCGACCAACCCCGACGGCTCGACCGGTGACGGCATCGCGATGGCGTGGCGGGCCGGGTGCCGGGTGTCGAACATGGAATTCAACCAGTTCCACCCGACGTGCCTGTATCACCCCACGGTCAAAAACTTTCTGATTACCGAGGCGATGCGCGGTGAGGGCGGGCGCTTGCTGCTCCCCGACGGTACGCGCTTCATGGCGAACTATGACGATCGGTTGGAGTTGGCGCCGCGTGATGTCGTGGCGCGCGCGATTGACGCCGAGATCAAGCGGCTGGGTCTCAGCCACGTCCGGCTCGACATGACGCATTTGGGGGCCGACTTCATCGTCCACCATTTCCCGATGATTCACGCGCGGCTGCTCGAGCTCGGCATCGATTGCACGACGCAGTCGATCCCCGTCGTCCCGGCGGCGCATTACACCTGCGGCGGCGTTCTCGTCGACATCGCCGGACGCACCGACCTGCCCGGCCTGTATGCCGTCGGCGAGGTGTCGCAATCGGGGTTGCACGGCGCGAACCGGCTGGCGTCGAACTCGATCCTCGAATGCCTCGTCTTCGGCGTCGCCGTTGCCGACGATATCGCCGCCCGCTGGGAGACGCTGCCCACCCCACCGTCGACGCGCGCATGGGACGAAAGCCGCGTCACCGATTCCGACGAGGAGGTTGTCGTCAGCCATAATTGGGCCGAGGTGCGCCGCTTCATGTGGGACTATGTTGGCATCGTCCGCTCGACCAAGCGCCTCGAACGCGCCGCCCACAGGGTCAAGACACTCCGCAAGGAAGTTCATGATTATTATAGCGATTTCCGCGTCACCTCCGACCTGATCGAGCTGCGTAACCTTGTCCAGGTCGCCGACCTGATCGTCCGCTCGGCGCGACGGCGGCACGAAAGCCGGGGGCTGCATTACAGCCTCGATTATCCGGCAACCGACGCGGTGCCGCGCGACACGATCCTCGACCCGTGGACACGAGATTAACCTATATGGTTTCTTAGTGAGTGGATAAATACGGTCCCCAGCGCATACTTCGCTTACTTGTTCATCTTGGCGATCCCGATTGACGCAGCGCCGGTCGCTGCCCTAGTCGGGGCAATGGCGATCGTCGGCATCATCATGGGCAGCCAGTCGGACTGGGCGACGATGCGCGCCGCCGCCGAGACGCTCGATGCCCTCGCCGTCCCCCACGAAGTGCGGATCGTGTCCGCGCACCGCACCCCGCACCGCATGGTCGACTATGCGACGACCGCAGTCGGTCGCGGCCTGAGGGCGATCATCGCGGGCGCGGGCGGCGCCGCCCATCTCCCCGGCATGGTCGCGAGCCTGACCCGCCTGCCGGTGTTCGGGGTGCCGATCGAATCGAAAGCGCTGTCGGGGATGGATAGCCTGTTGTCGATGGTCCAGATGCCCGCCGGAGTTCCGGTCGGCTGCCTCGCGATCGGCCAAGCCGGGGCGGTCAACGCGGCACTCATCGTCGCTGCGCAACTGGCGACGACCGACGACGCCCTCGCCGTCCGCCTCGATGCGTGGCGCACGGCGCAGACCGCCAAGGTCGCCGACGCGCCCGAATGATCGCGCCGCAAGGGTCTGCGCGATGATCGCGCCCGGCAGTACGATCGGCATCCTCGGCGGCGGTCAGCTCGGGCGGATGCTCGCGCTCGCGGCGGCAAACATGGGCTTCCGGGTCCACGTCTTCGCGCCCGAAGCCGAACTCCCCGCCGGTGACGTCGCCGCCGAAATCACCCGCGCCGCCTATGACGACACCGCCGCACTCGACGCCTTCGCCGCTGCGGTCGACGTCGTCACGTATGAGTTCGAGAACGTCCCCGTCGCCGCCGTCGAACGCCTCGCCGCCCGCGTTCCGGTGCGACCGGGAGCGCGCGCGCTCGACATCGCGCAGGACCGGCTCGCGGAAAAGACCTTCATCACCGGCGTCGGCGGCGTTCCCGCCCCATTCCGCGCCGTCGCCAGCGAAGCCGAACTCGTCACCGCCCTCACCGTCATCGGCACCCCGGCGGTGCTCAAGACGCGGCGCATGGGCTATGACGGCAAAGGACAAGCGCGGATTGCGGCCCCGGACGACGCCGCCGCCGCATGGGCCGCAATCGCCGGTGCCCAGGCGATTGTCGAAGCGCACATCGCCTTCGACCACGAATTCTCGGTAATCCTCGCCCGCGGAGCCGACGGCGCGACGGTCGTCTATGACGTTCCCGACAACGCCCATGTCGGCGGCGTCCTCGACACCAGCCGCGTTCCCGCCCCAGCCGCCATCGCGCGCCACGCCGAAGCGGCGACCGCCCTCGCCCGCCGCGTCGCCGACGCGCTCGACTATGTCGGGGTGCTTACCCTCGAATTCTTCGCCACAGAGGCAGGTCCGGTGTTCAACGAGATGGCCCCGCGCGTCCACAACAGCGGCCATTGGACGATCGAGGGCGCGCGTGTCAGCCAGTTCGAAAACCACATCCGCGCCGTCTGCGGCCTGCCGCTCGGCCCGCCGACGTTGACCGCGACCGCCGTGACGATGACCAACCTCCTCGGCGATGCGGTCCACGACTGGGCGACGATCCTCGCCGACCCACAGGCCCATCTCCATCTCTACGGCAAGAGCGAGGTCAAGCCGGGGCGGAAAATGGGGCACGTCACACGACTATAGGGCGGAGGCCGTCGCCGCACCCATCCGCCTTATCGCCGCGACCTTGGCATCGAACGGTTCCCAATCATCACGCTCGGCAATCGCCGCCCAGATCGCCTCGATCTCGCCGATCGGCAGGCCGCACGGGGCCGTGTCTGCCCAATAGTCGTGTGTCGTCGCGGCGGCTGGCGGGAAGGCGGCCACCGCCGCGACAAACGGAGCGAACATTGGCCCGCTATAGTCCGCCGCGTCCGGACGCAGCTTCCCGCCCCGCCAGTCGAACCAGAACTTGTCGAGACTGGCGCGGCTGGCTGCGAGCGCCGTCACCAGCGTCTCGGCAAGGCCGTGGTCGCGCGCGTCGCCGAACGGCACAACACCGAGCCGCCCCAGCAGTGTCGTCGTCAGCGCCGCAGTGTATCGGTTGCCATACTCCTCCAGCGCCGGTTTCAGTGCTTCGACCGGCGCGACCAGCCGCAGCGCGTTCGCCAACTGAAACACATTCCACTGGAGCGCTTCAGCCTGGCGACCGAAACTGTACAGGCCGTGGTGGTCGAAATAGGCGGCGGTGAATTCGGGATCCCAGCTTTGGGCGAAGCGGTAGGGGCCATAGTCGAACATCTCGCCGGTGATGTTGATATTGTCGGTGTTGAGGACGCCGTGGACGAACCCCGCCGCCATCATCCCCGCCGCTTGCCGCGCGGCATTGGTCACCGCATGGTCGATTAGCGTCGCATACGGGTCGTCGCCGCCCGTGCCGCCGAAATAATTGGTCAGGACATAGGTCGCCAGCCGCGCCATGTCGTCGGCCAGCCCGAGTGCCGCCAACCGCTGAAACGTGCCGTAACGGATATGGCTGTGGTTGAGCCGGACGAGCACCGCGCTCCGTGTCGGCGACGGCTCATCGCCACGATTTAGTTCCTCGCCTGTTTCGATCACCGACAACGTCCGCGATGTATCGACGCCAAGCGCCGCCAGCATCTCGGTCGCCAGCACCTCGCGCACGGCGCCTTTTAACGTCAGCCGCCCGTCGCCGGCGCGGCTCCACGGCGTCAGCCCCGACCCCTTGGTGCCAAGGTCCATCAGCCTGTCGCGATCGTCGCGGCACTGCGCGAACAGGAAGCCGCGCCCGTCGCCAAGGTCGGGGTTGTAACTGCGGAACTGATGGCCGTGGTAGCGGAGCGCGAGCGGCGTCGCGAGGCTGTCGGTCAGCGGGGCGAAGCGCCCGAAGTAGTTTACCCAGTCGGCGTCGCTCAACCTGTCCAGGCCGATCTCGGCGGCGGCGCGGTCATTGCGAAAGCGAAGTATTGTTGCGGGAAAATCAGCCGGCGCGACGGGGTCGTAGAAGGTTGGCCCGAGATCGAGGACCCGCGCCTCGCCGTGAAACCTCACGCGGCGTGGTAACCACAGGCGGCGCGAACGAAGCGGATCGTTTCAGCGAGCACCGCGCTCCGGCGGTCGGCATCGCTCGTGCCAACGACGGCGTCGATCGCCTCCCCCACCACGGCGTAAGTCAGCGACGCCGCGAATGGAATATCGATGCCGGTGATGTTGTGCTTGGCCATCGCCGCCGTCATCTGCTTGGCGACCCATTCGCACGTCACTTCGCGCGACGCATAATAAAAGGGTTCGGCGTCGGCGGCCATCATCTGGCGCGGCTTGCCTTCGGTGCAGACCTCGCCGGTCAGCGTCTCCCACTCGCGATGTTCGATGGCGAAATCGACGCAGCGAGTAATCATGATGCCGGGTTCGAGGTCCTCGAGCGCATCGTCGCCCTGCATCACTGCGATCATTCGCTCGCCGTACATCCGCCCGATGTCGACGAGCAGGTTCTTCTTCGACCCGAAATGATAGAAGATCGAACCTTCGGACACGTCGGCGGCGCGGGCGATGTCGGCAGTTCCGGTCGCGGCAAAGCCCTTGGTCGAAAACAGCAGGTTCGCCGCCTCGAGCACGCGCTGACGCGTTTCGGCGGGGTCATAACGACGGCTGCGTGGTTCGACGGCACGGGTAGCCACGATCATCGTTCTCCCAAGTCCAAGGTTCCACACATGGCGGAAAACTGAGCCTTAGTCAAAATTCGGTGACTGCGCGGTTTAGCGCGACGTCGAAGCCCGCTTGACCGCGCGTCGCACGACGACGCCGCCAACGGCCGCCGCTATCATCCCGCCCGGACCAAGGCGACGCAGTACTGTCGGCAGCAACAGCCCGACGACCGTACCAGCGGGACCAAAAGCGACGCCGCCGACGCTTCGCGCCAGACTCCGTCCGGCGAACATCGTTACGATCCGGCCAAGCATCTATAGTCTCCTATCTCACTCGTTAAATGCTTATCGGCACGAACGGGTTCAATAGTCGCGTTTGACGCGGAGGTTGACGCTCGTCCCGCCCAGCGTCGCAACGGTCGACAGGATCGAGAATGACCGTGACAGGGCGACCTCGATCGACGTTGCCGAATAGCCCTGGGCGTCGGTCGCCAGCTCGATATACAGCCGCCGCCCGATATATTTGCCCGCCGCGATCGTCGTTTTGCGCCCCGTCAGCGTATCGGCGGGAAGCGCGCGGAGGCGGTCGATCTTCAATCCTTTGCGTACCGCGCCGAACGGATCGAGCGCCGCGCCGACGCCGCGCCCATTGGTCCGCAGGCTGGCGAGCGCCCCCGCGAGCTGGATCGCCTCCGGTGCCGACAGCGTCGTGATCGATGAGCCGAACAGAACTCGGCTCAATACCTCGTCTTCGGGCAGCGCCGGGACCGAGGTGAAGCGGATGTCGGGGTGGCGCGCGGTTCCGGTCAGGCTGAGTCCGGCGGTGAAGCCTGAACTCGTATTCTCCGCAACGATGTCGATGACGGGATCGGGCGGGAAGCCCCCGGCGAAGCGAACGGCACCGCGCGTCAGGCTGAAGCGCTTGCCCGAATAATCAGAGTCTCCGCGGACGA
>JBBRQR010000173.1:0-6236 GCA_038226115.1 Sphingomonadales bacterium
ATCGCGCCGCCGTTCACATTGATCTTGTCGTGATCGATGTTGAGCGCCTGCATGTAGCGCAGGACGACGCTCGCGAACGCCTCGTTCAATTCGAAGATGTCGATGTCGGCGACCGTCATACCGAGGCGCTTGAGCAACTTCTCGGTCACCGGCGTCGGGCCGGTCAGCATGATCGCGGGCTCCGACCCGATCGATGCCATGCCGAGGATCTTCGCGCGCGGCTTGATTCCGTACTTCGCCCCCATGTCGCGATTACCAACGAGGACCGCCGCCGCGCCGTCGACGATGCCGCTCGAATTGCCGCCGGTGTGGACGTGGTGGATGCGCTCGACTTCGGGGTATTTCTGCAGCGCGATCGCGTCGAAGCCGGGCATCCCCTCGCCGATCGCCTCGAAGGCGGCGTTGAGACCGCCCAGCGACTGCATGTCGGTCGACGGGCGCATGTGCTCGTCGTGGTCGAGGACGATCTCGCCGATGACGTCCTTGACGCCGATCACCGAATTCTTGAACCGCCCCTCGGCCCACGCGCGGGCGGCGCGCTTCTGGCTTTCGACCGCATAGGCGTCGACATCGGCGCGGCTGAAGCCGTACTTGGTCGCGATCAGGTCGGCGCCGATGCCCTGTGGCACGAAATACGTTTTGTACGCGACCGCCGGGTCCATCGGCCACGCGCCGCCGTCGGCCCCCATCGGCACGCGCGACATGCTCTCGACGCCGCCGCCGATCGCGAACATCGCCTCGCCCGAGATGACCTTGGCAGCGGCCATGTTGACCGCCTCGAGCCCGCTCGCGCAGAAGCGGTTGATCTGGACGCCCGCGACGCTCTCGGCGTAATCGGCGTTGAGGACGGCGGTGCGGGCGATGTCGCTGCCCTGCTCGCCGACCGGCGCGACGCAACCGAGAACCACGTCGTCGACGTCGGCGGTGTCGATGCCGGTGCGGTCGCGGACGCTCTGGAGCACCTGCGTCGCGAGCTGGACCGGCGTGATTTCGTGGAGCTTGCCGTCCTTGCGGCCCTTGCCGCGCGGCGTCCGGACCGCGTCGTAGATCAGTGCTTCGGGCATGGCTCGTCTCTTTCTAGTATCGTTTGAACAAGTTTGGTGAACCCGGATTGACGCTAAACATCGCTCGCCGTCCGCAAGCAAATTCAAGCAATAGGTTCTTATAAAGTTTAGTTTTCCTGTGGTATTGCACCATAAAAGGGTCGTCGTAGTGTTGAAGTGTTAGATTACTTACGTCGCGAACAAAACGGGTCTCATAAGCAATCCATCCGCATTCATCGGCAGATTGAGCCATGATGTACGCCTCAGACCCGTGCTTATTTACGGCATGAAAAATCTTCAGATGTTCCACAGCTTCCAACGGTGTACTCAACCGCATTGAATTTGGGTAAGCTGGTGCTGTCATCTCAAAACGCTTCGGCCGGCAGCGCCATTAAGCTCTCGCTGCCCGCTTCGATCTTGCGCCGGAGCGCGCCCGCGTCGGGGAAATAGCGTTCGGCGAAGTATCGCGCGGTGATTAGCTTGTTTTCGAAGAAGGCGGCGTCGCTCGCCCCCGCGTCGAGCGCGGCGTGCGCGGCCTTCGCCATCACTAGCCACATTTGGCCGAGCGCGACGATGCCCATCAGATGCAGGTACGCAGTTGCGGCTGCCCCGGCGTTGTCGGGGTTCGACAGCCCATTCTGCATCAGCCACATCGTCGACGCCTGCAACTCGCTAACCGCCTTCTCCAGACCGCTCGACAGCTTCGTCAGTCGTTCGTCGCCGCGCGCGTCCTCGATCGTCTCCGCGAGCAGCGCGAGATACGTCCGCAGCGCCCGCCCGCCGTTCATCCCGAGCTTGCGCCCGACGAGGTCCATCGCCTGGATGCCGTTGGTGCCCTCGTAAATTTGCGCGATGCGCGCGTCGCGAACGAACTGCTCCATGCCCCATTCGGCGATATAGCCGTGGCCGCCGTAAACCTGCTGCGACGCCGTCGCGATGTCGTAGCCCTTGTCGGTGCAATAGCCCTTGATAACCGGCGTCAGCAGCCCGATTAGGTCGTCGGCAACCTGGCGCTCGTCGAGCGTCGCCGCCTTGTGCGCGAGGTCGACCTGGAGCGCACCCCACAGGATCAGCGCCCGCGCGCCCTCGTTGAACGCGCGCCCGTCCATCAGCATCCGACGGACATCGGCGTGGACGATGATGGGATCAGCCTTGGCCGGGGTGGCATGCCCGTTGAGCGCCTTTCCCTGCACCCGGTCGCGGGCATAGATCGCGGCATTCTGATACGCGACCTCGCCCTGCGCGAGGCCCTGGACGCCGACACCGAGCCGCGCCGCATTCATCATGATGAACATCGCGCGGAGGCCCTTGTTTTCCTCGCCGATCAGATACCCCGTCGCGCCGTCGTAGTTCATCACGCACGTCGAATTGGCGTGGATGCCCATCTTGTGTTCGATCGAGCCGCAGATGACGCCGTTGCGCGCGCCGAGTGCGCCGTCGTCGCCGACGATGAACTTCGGCACGATGAACAGGCTGATGCCCTTGACGCTGTCGGGCGCGCCGGTCGTCTTTGCCAAGACGAGGTGGATGATGTTGTCCGACAGGTCGTGCTCGCCCGCCGAGATGAAAATCTTGGTGCCGGTCACCGCGTATGTCCCATCGGCCTGCGGCGCGGCGCGGGTGCGGATCAGGCCGAGGTCGGTGCCGCACTGCGGCTCGGTCAGGTTCATCGTGCCCGTCCAGCGGCCCTCGACCATCTTCGGCAGATATCTGCGCTTTTGATCGTCCGACCCGACCGCCGCGATCGCCGCCTGCGCGCCTTCGTTCAGCCCCGGGTACATCGAGAAGGCCATGTTCGCGCTCGACAGATATTCGGAGATCGCGGTGCCGACGACGTGCGGCAGCCCCTGCCCGCCGTACTCGGCATCGGCAGTCAGCGTCCCCCACCCCGCGTCGACGAACGCGTCGTACGCCGCCTTGAACCCGGCGGGGGTCGTCACCGAACCGTCGGCGTGGCGGGTGCAGCCCTCCTGATCGCCGCTGAGATTGATCGGCTGGAGCACGCCCTCGCAGAATTTCGCGCCGCCCTCGAGGATCGCCTCGACGACGTCGGGGGTCGCGTCGGCGAAGCCCGGCAGGTTCGAGTATTTCTCAAGGCCGACGACCGCGCTCAGGACGAACTGGGTGTCTTTGATCGGAGCGCGGTAGCTGGGCATCAGTGATGACTTTCCGGATTGTCGCCAAGCTGGTCTTCGACGATGGCGCAAAAGGATTGCAGTTCGTCGATCGTCGCGTCGATGTCGGCCTTTTGTTCGGCGAGGAGCGCGATCCGGTTACGGCACTTCTCGAGCGTCACCCGCCGCTGCCGCACCCGCCCGTCGCCGAGGTCGTACAGGTCGATCATCTCGCGGATTTCGGCGAGGCTGAAGCCGACGTTCTTCGCGCGCAGTATCCACGCGAGCCGGTTGCGGTCGCGACGCGAATAGACCCGGTTCTGGCCGTTGCGTTCGGGCGCGATCAGTCCCTGGTCCTCGTAGAAGCGGATCGCGCGCGGCGTGACATTGAAGCCGGTCGACAGCTCGGTGATCGTGAAGGTCTCCGCCCCGCACGGCGGCGGCGGCACGGCGACATGGGCGAAAACCGGCGTGTCGATCATGATTGCCTACTTAGTTGACGTTCGCGTCAACGGCAAGCGACCCGTCGCCCGTAACCGCCCGATAAAAGCACGACCGCGCGCCCGTGTGGCACGCCGGTCCGGCGGGTTCGATGCGAAGCCAGATCGCGTCCTGGTCGCAATCGACCCGTATCTCGACGACGCGCTGGATCGCTCCCGACGTCGCCCCCTTGTGCCACAATTCGGCGCGCGACCGGCTCCAGTAATGCGCCTCGCCGGTGGCCAGCGTCGCCGCGAGCGCGCTCGCATTCATGTGCGCGACCATCAGCACCTCGCCGGTCGCGGCGTCGGTCGTCACCGTCTGGATCAGGCCACGGTCATCCCAGCGCGGGTCGAGGACGGTTCCGGTTTCGCGGCTCGCATCGCCCAATTTTGCGGCTCCTGTGACAAATCAGTGACGGCTTTGGGGGAGACATCCGTGACCCCTGCCCCTATATGGCAGCCAAGTTGCCGCGCTGGGGAGTCCCGATGGACGACTTTACAACCGATCCTTTCGACGGCGACCATCTCCACGAGGAATGCGGGGTCATCGGCGTCTACGGGGCGGCCGGTGCCGCCGCGCTGACCGCGCTCGGGCTGCACGCGCTCCAGCATCGCGGGCAGGAAGCGGCGGGGATCACGACGTTCGACGGCAAGGACTTCCACACCCACCGCGCGATGGGCCATGTCGCGGGCAATTTCGATTCGGACGAGGTCATCGCCCGCCTGAAGGGCGACGTCGCGATCGGCCATAATCGCTATGCGACGACCGGCGAGACGGCATTGCGCAACGTCCAGCCGCTGTTCGCCGAGCTCGCGAGCGGCGGCTTCGCGATCTGCCACAACGGCAACATCTCGAACGCGGTCAAGCTGCGCAAGGACCTCGTCCGGCGCGGCTCGATCTTCCAGTCGACGAGCGATACCGAGGTGATCATCCACCTCGTCGCCACCAGCACCTACCGCACGCTGCTCGACAAGTTCATCGACGCGCTGAAGCAGGTCGAGGGCGCGTATAGCCTGCTCTGCCTGACCGGCGAGGGGATGATCGCGTGCCGCGACCCGCTCGGCGTCCGCCCACTCGTCCTTGGGCGGTTGAACGACGCGTATATCCTTGCGTCCGAAACCGTCGCGCTCGACGTCGTTGGCGCGACCTTCCTGCGCTCGGTCGAACCCGGCGAGCTGATCGTCATCACCGCGCGCGGCCTGCGCTCGCTCCGCCCGTTCGGCGTCGTCCGTCCGCGCCCGTGCATCTTCGAGCACGTCTATTTCTCGCGGCCCGACTCGGTCGTCGACGGACGCAGCGTGTATCAGGTGCGCAAGCAGATCGGCGTCGAACTCGCGCGCGAATCGCCGGTTGCAGCCGATATGGTCGTGCCCGTTCCCGACTCCGGCACCCCCGCCGCGATCGGCTTCGCGCAGGCCGCCGGCATCCCGTTCGAGCTCGGCATCATCCGCTCGCATTATGTCGGGCGGACCTTCATCCAGCCGGGCGACCAGATCCGCAACCTCGGCGTCAAGCTCAAGCACAATGCCAACCGCGCGCTGATCGACGGCAAGAAGATCGTCCTGATCGACGACTCGATCGTTCGCGGTACGACGAGCCTCAAGATCGTCCAGATGCTCCGCGATGCCGGGGCCGAGGAGGTCCATATGCGGATCGCCTCGCCGCCGACGCGACACAGCTGCTATTACGGCGTCGATACGCCCGAGCGGTCGAAGCTGCTCGCCGCCAACATGGACGTCGAGCGGATGCGCGAATACATCAAGGTCGACAGCCTCGCCTTCCTGTCGATCGACGGGCTGTACCGCGCGCTCGGCGAGGATATGCGCGACGACGCGGCTCCGCAGCACTGCGACGCGTGCTTCACCGGCGACTATCCGACCCGGCTGACCGACCAGGAGGACATCGAGGTGCCCGACCAGCTGTCGATGCTGGCCGAGCGGATGATTTGAAGGAGTCATTTGTGCTCGGGTCATGCTGGCGAAGGCCAGCATCCACGGTTGCCCGACGCGGCTGGCACCTGGTCGCGCTCGACCGTGGATGCTGGCCTTCGCCAGCATGACAACGAAATTGCGGGGCAAACTCGCCCTCGTCACCGGCGCGTCGCGAGGCATCGGTGCTGCCACCGCCGAGGCACTCGCCGCAGCGGGCGCGCACGTCGTCCTCACCGCGCGGACCGAGGCGGGGCTGATCGAGGTCGACGACCGCATCCACGCGGCGGGCGGCACCGCGACGATCGCGTCGTTCGACCTGACCGACGGCGACGCAATCGACCGGCTGGCGGCGGCGCTGCACGCGAGATGGGGCAAGCTCGACGTGCTGGTACTGAACGCCGCGACGCTCGGCAGCCTGACGCCCGTGCCGCACATCGACGCGAAGGAATTCGCCCAGGTCATGGCACTCAACCTGACCGCGAACTGGCGGCTGATCCGCGCGTTCGACCCGCTGCTCCGCGCGAGCGACGCCGGGAGGTTGCTGACGCTGACTTCATCGGTTGCCGCTACCCCGCGCGCGTACTGGGGTGCGTATGCCACGAGCAAGGCGGCGCTCGATACGCTGGTGTCGACCTACGGCGAGGAAGTCCGCAACACGAGCGCGG
>JBBRQR010000174.1:0-6206 GCA_038226115.1 Sphingomonadales bacterium
ATGCTGCGGTACGCTGCGTAGGGTGTGGTCATCCACGACCGTAACACGGCGCCATGTGTGTAGGACAGAAGTTACTGTCGCCATCGACAAGGACCGCTACCCGTGCGGCTCCGTCAACCATTGCAGTCGGCGTCCATCGGCGAGCGCGGGCGGGAATTGCGCGTCGCGAACCTCGACCGAGCCGTCGTCGCGAACGATCACCGTCAGCGCCCGATGGCCCCAGTTGCGTCCCGGCTCAAGGTCGATAAAGCCCAGCCACAACGGCGCATCGGCGGGGCGGAAGGTGCGGTCGATGCCGACCGGATCGCCCTTGGCGTAGGATTGCGGATCGATCGCCACCACCGCTACCCCCGCCGCCGCCGCCGGAACGGCGTGCAGCACGGCGGCGACGGCAGCAGCGTAATCGATCGTCAGCGGATCCCGCCCGCGAGTGCGGCAATTCTGGTGCGCGCGGCGGCAATGCCCGCGGCACCGGCAATGATCCGTGCGGCCGACGCTTCGACGGCGATGTGGTCACCGAGGGTGCGGATCTGTTCGGGGCTGGGATCGGGCAGGATTTCCCACGGCCACAGATGCTTCCAGATCGGCGGGATGACAACAATCCCGGACTTTGCCGGGGCAAGGGTCAGCGCGCCACCACACGCCATGTTCTGCTTGAACTGCGGATTATCGTGGATACCACCCCGCGTCTTCGACCAGTCGAACGCACTTTGCGCCGAAACATGGTGGCTCGTGTCCTGTGCCGGCATCGGCGACAACGTCCCGCCGCTTTCGGTCGTCCCGGCCATCGCCTTGATCCACGCCAGCGCATAGGGGTCGAAGTTCGTGCCGCCGTCGGACGATGTTACCGCGTCGACCGCCGTCGCGATGCTCGTGCAATTCGCGGTAGAATTGGCGATCACGGTGTCGATGAAGCCGCCCGAAAAACACTGCTCCATCATCACCATCAGCCCATGATATTTCGGCAGCTTCGCCAGCGCGCCCCCGAAATCGGCGGGCAGGGTGACCGGGCCATCATGCGAACACAGCGTCGACACGTTGCCCGACCGGCCGCCGTGGTTGTTGGTATGGATCAACAGGTTATCGTCGGCCTTGAGCTTGGCCCCGACCGTCGCGATCGCCCCGAGCAGTGCCGCCTTCGTTCCCGCGCCGTCAATCTTGGCCTGATACGGCGTGTTGTCGCCGGGCCAGTTGCCGATCGATCCGACATGGGGCGTCCAGTCCCAATTATTATATTGCAGCGTCCCGTCATAGTTGAGGACGGTGATGTTCGCCTTTGGCACACCGTAGCTGTGGGTCAGTGTCCGGTACAGAAATTCGATGTCGTTCAGGTGGCGGTTGTTCGACAGGCCAGCGTACAGAATGGCGTACCATTGCGATGGGTTGCGGAAAATCCACGGCGGCAACGTCGGCACCGTCAGCACCGGGTGATCGACCGCCGTCAGGGCCGGGGTACCGACATGGACCGCTCTGAAATCGCGCCCGAACGAAAAGCTGGGCGGCATCAGCGCGTGCGCTTCCTGAATGATCCGCCCCGACGCCGGGTCGTGCATCAGATAGCGGCACTTGTGCCCCCAGTTTTTGGTCGGTTCGTCATCGACGAAGGCGACCACACTGTCCTGGGCAACGATGATCCGGTCGTGTTCGGGGGCGAAGATTGCGCCGGCGCGAATGACGGCGGGGTTCAGGTACAGGTTGCTGGCCGGTGTCTCGGCGATATGGATTCGCGCGGCGCGGGCGACGATTGTCGAAAAATCGCGGCTAAGTGGTGGTCGCATGACAATTCCCCAATGAATTATTGCGGTTATCTGATATGCAATTTAACCAATAGGCTCGCTATACATGAAATCGATTAACGGATAGTTCTAACGATTACGGTCGAATCGTTTTCGGCGCTCGACACCGCCGTGGACATCGCCGCTGCTTCGGCTAACAGATGCCCATGACCAGCATCAGCTTTATCGGCCTTGGCGTCATGGGCTATCCCATGGCCGGGCACCTCGCCCGCGCCGGACACGCTGTGACCGTTTATAATCGCTCGCCCGACAAGGCGGCCGCGTGGATTGCCGAATATGGCGGGACGAGCGCAGCGACGCCGGCCCTCGCCGCCCGCGATGCTGCCGTCGTGCTGACGTGTGTCGGCAATGACGACGACCTGCGGCAGGTGACGCTCGGCCCCGATGGCGCGCTTGCCGCGATGCGCGCGGGGGCGCTGTATATCGATCATACGACGGTTTCGGCGACCATCGCGCGCGAGCTCGCCGGGTTCCGCGACGACGTGCTCGTGCTCGACGCGCCGGTATCGGGGGGGCAGGCGGGCGCGGTGAATGGCGCGTTGACGATCATGTGCGGCGGTACACCCGAGGCGTTCGCGGCGGCCGAGCCGGTGATCGCGGCTTACGCCAAGCGCACCGGGCTGATGGGAGCGGCGGGGAGCGGGCAACTGACCAAGATGGTCAACCAGATCGCGATCGCGGGCGTGCTCGAGGGACTGGCCGAAGCCGTTCACTTCGCCTTGGCCGCCGGGCTCGACGGGGCGAGCGTGTTCGACGTCATCGGCAAGGGCGCGGCGCAGTCGTGGCAGATGGACAATCGCGCCGCGACGATGGCGAAGGGCGAATACGACTTCGGTTTCGCGGTCGACTGGATGCGTAAGGATCTTGGGCTGGTCCTCGACGAGGCGAAGCGGCTGGCGATCTCACTGCCGGCGACCGCGCTGGTCGACCAGTTCTACGGCGATGTGCAGGCGATGGGCGGGCGGCGACAAGACACGAGTGCACTGCTGCGGCGGTTCCGCGGCTAGTTGCGCGTCGCGCCGAATGGGGCCGATTGGACCGCCCGTCGGCGAAGCCCCGCGAAGGTTGCCAAGCCTTGGTATTTTGTACCGAAGATTGGTCATTATTCATCGTGCAGTCAGCATCCCCCAGTGGAGCGATGCACTAAGACGTTGATAATGTTGCGTGCAGCGCACTTGGCACGGTCCCTGCAGTACCCATGACATGAGGCTTCGGATGGTCCGCTGCTTCGGGAGCCAGGGAGATACACCATGTTCACCACCTTCACCTCGACCGCTGCCCGTGCCGTTCTCGGCACTGTCGGCACCGCTTTCTGCGCCGGGCTGTGCCTCGTCGCCGCAACCGCCCCCGCCGCCGCCGAGCAGGTTCGCGCCGCGACGGTCAGCTATGCCGACCTCGACCTCGCCAAGGCTGCCGGGCGCATGACGCTCGATCGCCGGATCAATGCCGCCGCACGCGCCGTCTGTGCGAGCAGCGACCGGGGCACCGACGCCGCGCTGGTCGAAATGCAGTGCGTCCGCCACGCCGTCGCCGTCGCCAAGGCGAAGGTCTTCGCGCCGCAGCAGACCGCCGCGCTGTAAGTCGAACCGTCATCGAACCGCGGTAAGGTCGGTCGCATAGTGCGGCCGGCCTTTTGCGTCGCGCCGCGCGCCGGACTAGAAGCCGGTAACGACGGGGAGCAGAACGATGCGCGCGATTGTTTCGACCGGGGCGGTGCTTGCGCTCCTCATGGCCGCTGCGGCAGTGGCACGCGATGCCGACGATGCCCCGGCGACGAAATCGGGTCCGGGAGCGACCCCCAACGGCTTTCGCATCTCCCCGCTCGCGGCGCCGGGGGCGGTGCTGACCGCGCTCGGGACGCTCGACGGCAAGCCGGGATCGGTCGCGATTACCAATCCGGCGGCGATCGCGGCGTCGCCCGATGGGTCGTTGCTCGCGCTGCTTACCAGCGGGTTCAACGGCATGGCGCTGCCCGACGGCACGCCCGACAGAGCGCATTCGACCGAGCGCCTGATGATCTTCCGCCCCGGCACGACCGGCGCGACCAAGATTGCCGAGGTGCCGCTGCCCGCGACCTTCGCCGGGGTGGCGTGGTCGCCCGATGGCAAGCGGATTGCGGCGACGCTCGGCGTCGGCGACGCGGTGATGACATTCGGCTGGGACGGCGCCAAACTCGCGCCCGACGGCGCGCCGATCTTTCTTGGCCACAAGGCGGGCCTTGGCCTGCGCGTCAAACCGGCGGCGGCAGGCGTCGTCTGGGCGTCGCCGGGCCGGTTGCTGGTGACCAACTTCTTCAACGATTCGGTCAGTCTGATCGATGCCGCCAGTCGCAAGGTCGTCGCCGAAATCGACCTTCGCCCCGGCAAGCTCGACGCTACCCAGCGCGGCGTTCCCGGCGGCACCTATCCGTTCCGCGTGGTGATGGCGGGGGCGGGACGCGCTGTCGTCTCCAGCCCGCGCGACCGCGAGTTGATCACGCTGACGGTCGTCGACGATAGCCTCAACATCGTCGCGCGGGCCAAGACGATCGCCGAGCCGACCGCGCTGCTCGCGCTCGCCGACGGGCGGGTGCTGGCGACGGGCGACAACGCCGATACGCTGATCGCGCTCGCAGCCGACGGGCGGAGCGTCGCCGAATATCCGATCGCGGCGATCGCGACCGGCGGCGCGGGGCGGGCAAAGGGGCTCAACCCCAACGCCCTCGCGCTCGCCGGGGACCGGCTGTGGGTGACGCTCGGCGGGATCGACGCGGTCGCGGCGATCGACCTGGCACGAACGCTCGCGTCGCCGTCGGGGAGCAATGCGGCGCTCGCCGGGTTGGTCCCGACCGGCTGGTATCCCGACGCCGTCGCGGTCGCCGGCGGACGGCTGGCCGTCGCCAATTTCAAGGGATTGCCCGGGCCGAACCCCGGTGCGTGCCGCGACACCTTCGCCACGAAAGCGGACGGCGAAGTCGCGTGCCGGACCAGCGGAGCCTATGTCCTGCAACGCCAGGTCGGGTCGCTGCTGACGATGCCGCCACCGGGCAAGGCCGCGCTCACCCGGCTGACGGCGCGCGTTGCCGCCAACGTCGGCGCGCCCACCCGCGCGAAGATGGCCTCCGCCGAGGCAGTGATGACCGCGATGCGCGGGCGGGTGAAGAACGTCATCTATATCGTCAAGGAAAACCGGACCTACGATCAGGTGCTCGGCGACCTCCGCCCCGGTGACGGCGACGCCAGGCTGACGTTGTTCCCCGCCGCGATCACGCCGAACCACCATGCGCTGGCGCGCGAGTTCGTCACTTTCGACCGCTTCTTCGACGCCGGCGAAGTGTCGGGGACCGGGTGGAGCTGGTCGACCCAGGCGCGCTCGCTCGACCTGCTCGAACGGATCACGCCGGTCGGCTACGCCGGCAAGGGACTGGCGTATGAGAGCGAAGGCACCAACCGCTTCATCAACGTCGCGCTCGATGCTGCCGGACGCCACGCGGCGAACCCCGACATTCCGAACGACCCCGACCTTCTCGCCGGATCCGCCGACCTGTCGGCCGCCGATGCTCCCGACGGCGCAGCGGGAGCGGGGACATTATGGGCGGCGGCGATGGGCAAGGGCCTGAGCGTCCGCAACTATGGTTTCTACGGTGATTTGAGCCGTTACGAAAAGGAAGCCGGAGCCAATCGCATCCCGCGCGAGCGCGATCCGGCGGCCAAACAGCTGCAGGTGATGTGGGCCGCCGATGCGCGGCTCGCCCCCGTCACCGACCCCTATTTCCGCAGCTTCGACCAGGGCTTTCCCGATTATTGGCTGGTCGAGGAATGGAAGCGTGATTGGCTACCGCGCGTTGCCGCCGGGGCAACCCCGCGACTGACATTGCTCCGTTTGGCGCACGATCACTTCGGTGACTTTGCCGAGGCGATCGACGGGGTGAACACCCCCGACCGCCAGATCGCCGACAATGATTATTCGATCGGGCGCGTCGCCGAAATCGTCGCCAAGTCGCGCGCCGGCAAGGACACGTTGATCGTCATCGTCGAGGACGACGCGCAGAACGGGGCCGACCATGTCGATGCGCACCGCAGCCTCGCCTATTTGATCGGCCCCGGCGTCCGCCGCGGCGCGGTCGTGTCGACACGTTATTCGACGGTCAACCTGCTCAAGACGATTGAGCGTTTGCTCGACCTGCCGCCGCTCGGGTTGAACGACAGTCTCGCGCTGCCGATGGCCGATGCGTTCGATCCCAAGCTTGTCGACTGGAGCTATACCGCGCGCTGGTCGTCGACCCTCGATGCGACCGACTTGCCGAAGCCAGCGGTTCGCGCTGCCGCCGCCCGCCCGACGACCTTGGCCCCGGAGCGGACCGCCGCATGGTGGTCGGCGGCAACGGCGGGGCAGGACTTTTCGGGTGAAGACAAGCTCGACACCGATGCC
>JBBRQR010000175.1:0-6203 GCA_038226115.1 Sphingomonadales bacterium
CGGTGCTTATCAGCGGTCGGGGCGGGGCACAAGCGCCGGTGCAGCTTGTTCGCAAACGGCAGCCGACGCATAAGCCGCTGCAACAATGACGCTGGGGAGCGCGAGCTGTGGCGACCAATACGCAGACGACGGATGTGTCTGCCGCGCTCAACCAGGCGTTTGCCGCCGCGCTGTTCGATTCCGCGCTGCCCGGCGAGGCTGACGATATCGACCCCGCTGCCGCGGCGCGGATCAGCCGGTTCGTCGCGGCGGCGGCAAGCGAGCGTTTACCCGCCACACCAGTCGTCGTCCTCGCCACAGCGCCGGTCGATCCGACCCAGATTCGTCGCCGTCTCGCGCTCACGATCGTCAACGACAACATGCCGTTTCTGGTCGATTCGATCAGCCTTGCGATCACCGCCGCGGGGCTTGGCATCGACCGGTTGCTGCATCCGATCGTCGATGTCCGTCGCGACGCCGATGGCCGCCTGGTCGACCTTCTCGGCATCGGTGCGGGACCGGTCGCCGACGGTGTCACCCGCGAGTCGGTGATTTATATCGAGACCGACCGCGCCAGCGCGCGCGACCGCGCCGATCTGGTCGCCGCCCTTCAGGGGGTTCTCGCCGACGTTCGCGCGGCGGTTGCGGATTGGCCCGCAATGCTCGCACGCCTCCACGATACGACGCGCGCGCTGGGGGAGAACGCCCCACCGATCGCGCCGCACGCCGCCGCCGAAGTGATGGCCTTTCTCGAATGGCTCGCCGCCGACCGTTTCACCCTGCTGGGCGTGACGACGTCGACGCTCGAAGACGATCGCGAGATGCCGACCGCCGACAATCTTGGCCTGTGCCGGATGACGTCGGCAAATGACGCCGCGCCGACCGAGGCGATGCGCCGTTTTCTAGCATCATCCGAACCACTGCTGATTACTAAATCAGCGACGGTTTCGACCGTGCATCGCCGCGTCAATCCCGACCTTATCGCGGTGAAGACCTTTGCCGGCGACGGTCGCGCGGTCGCGGTCACCCGTTTTCTTGGCCTCTTCACCAGCGCCGCGCTCGCGACGAGCCCGAAGAACGTCCCGCTGCTGCGTCGCAAGGTGGCGGGCGTCACCGATGCGCTCGGCTTCGATCCGCGCGGCCATACCGGCAAGGCGCTCGCGCACGTGATCGAGGGGTTTCCGCGCGAGGAACTGTTCGAAACGACGCCGTCGCGGCTGCGAACGATGGCGCTGGGGTTGCTGTCGCTGCTCGATCGCCCGCGCCCCAAATTATTCGCGCGCGCCGATGCCTTCGGGCGCTTCGTCTCGGTGCTCGTCTATGTGCCACGCGATGCCTATACGAGCGGCGTCCGGGCGAGCATTGGCGCGATGCTGACGCAGGCTTTCGACGGGACGCTGACGCGGTATGAGGTCGAGCTGCGCGCCGAGGGGCTGGCGCGCGTCCATTATGTCATCAGCGTCGCGCACGAGGTCGGCGAGGTCGACGAGGTGGCACTCGACGCCAAGCTCGACGCGCTCGTTCGCGGCTGGGACGACGCGCTCGAAACCGCGCTGGTCGCACTGGTCGGCCCGGCCCGCGCGGCGCGGCTGACCTTGGCGCACGGCGCCGGTTTCTCGGCGAGCTACCGCGCGCAATATAGTGCGGTCGAGGCAGCGGCCGACCTCGTCGCACTCGACGGGCTGGCCGACGACACGGCGCGCGCGGTCCATCTTTATCGCCGCGATGACGATGCCCCGCACCAGCTTCGACTGAAGATCTATCGGCTGGCGAAGATCATCGCCCTGTCCGATGCGGTCCCGGTGCTCGAGAATTTCGGGCTGCGGGTGATTGAGGAGTTCCCGTTCGATCTCGAAGGCGGTGTCGCGTGGGTCCACGATTTTCTGCTCGAATCTGCCGATACGGCAACGGTGTTCGATCTTGCGGCACTGCGCGACCGTCTCGAACCCGCGCTGACCGCCGTGCTGCTCGGCACACAGGAGAACGACGGGTTTAACGCGCTGGTGGTTGCCGCCGGACTTGATGCCGAAGCGGCCGGGTGGCTGCGCGCCTATTTCCGCTACCTGCGCCAGACCGGCGTTACCTATGGCTTAATGACGGTCGTCGACGCGCTGCGCCGTTATCCTGGGGTTACTCGTGCGCTGATCGCCGAATTCCGCGCGCGGTTTGCCGGGGGTGATTGCGACGTCGCCGCGATCGATACCGGCCTCGCGGCGGTGACGGCGATCGACGACGATCGCATCCTTCGACTGTATCATGCGGTCATCGCCGCGACGCTGCGGACCAACGCTTTCGTTCCGGGCGGGCCCGAGGCGCTGGCATTCAAGCTCGATAGCGCCGCCGTGCCGGGCCTGCCGCGTCCGGTGCCTTATCGCGAAATCTGGGTCTTTTCGACCCGTGTCGAGGGTATCCACCTTCGCTATGGTCCGATCGCGCGCGGCGGCCTGCGCTGGTCCGACCGCCGCGACGACTTCCGCACCGAGGTGCTCGGCCTCGTCAAGGCGCAGAAGGTCAAGAACACCGTCATCGTCCCGACCGGCGCGAAGGGCGGCTTCTACCCCAAGCAGCTCCCCCCGCCATCACAGCGCGACGCGTGGCTTGCGGAAGGGACGGCGGCGTACAAGATTTTCGTCCGCGCACTCCTGTCGCTCACCGACAATCTCGCGACCGACGGCAGCAATATTCCGCCAGCGGGCGTCGTCTGCCGCGACGCACCCGACCCATATCTCGTCGTTGCCGCCGACAAGGGCACCGCGACCTTTTCCGATACTGCCAACCAGATCGCCCTCGACGCCGGCTTCTGGCTCGGTGACGCCTTCGCCAGCGGCGGGCGCGTCGGCTACGACCACAAGGCGATGGCGATTACCGCCAAGGGCGCATGGATTTCGGTCCAGCGCCACTTCCGCGAGATCGGCGTCGACGTTCAGGTCGATCCGGTCACCGTCGCCGGCGTCGGCGATATGTCGGGCGACGTGTTCGGCAACGGGATGTTGCTGTCGCCGACCATTCGCCTCGTCGCGGCGTTCGACCACCGCCATATCTTCCTCGACCCGACCCCCGACGCCGCCATCAGCTTTGCCGAGCGGGCGCGGCTGTTCGCGCTGCCGCGGTCGTCGTGGGACGATTACGACAAGGCGTTGCTGTCTCCGGGCGGCGGGGTCTTTCCGCGCAGCCAGAAGGCAATTCCTCTCAGCGCGCAGGTAAAGGCGGTGCTCGGCATCGCCGCCGATGCGCTTTCGCCGTCGGAGCTGATCGTCGCGATCCTGTCGGCGAAGGTCGATCTGTTGTGGTTCGGCGGCATCGGCACCTACGTCAAGGCAGTGAGCGAATCGAATAACGACGTCGGCGACCGCGCCAACGACGCCAATCGCATTGACGGCAGGGGCATCGGCGCCAAAGTCGTCGGCGAGGGCGCGAACCTTGGCCTGACGCAGGCGGGGCGGATCGAATATGCGGGCGGCGGCGGTCGGATCAATACCGACTTCATCGACAATTCGGCCGGGGTCGATTGTTCGGACAACGAGGTCAACATCAAGATCGCGCTCAATGCAGAGGTCGCCGCCGGACGATTGACCGAGGCCGACCGCAACGACTTGCTCGCCAGCATGACCGACGATGTCGCCGCGCTTGTCCTGCGCGACAATCTGCTCCAGACGCAGGCGCTGAGCATCGCCGAACGCGGTGGCGTCGCGGCGCTGCCCGGCCATATCCGGCTGATCGAAATGCTCGAGGAATCGGCGGCCGAACTCGACCGCAAGGTCGAAGGCCTCGCGTCGGACGAGGTGTTCGTCCAGCGCGGGCGGAACGGGCAGGGCCTCGAACGCCCCGAACTCGCCGTCGTCATGGCCTATGCCAAGATGGCGGTTTACGACGCCGTTGTCGTCAGCAATGTCGTCAACGACCCGCTGCTGGTCCCCGTCCTCCACGCCGCTTTTCCGCGCGCGATGCAGGATCGCTTCGCCGCAGCGATCGACGGCCACCGCCTGCGCCGCGAGCTGATCGCGACCAAGCTGGCCAACGCGCTCGTCAACCGGGGCGGACTGACCCTACCATTCGAACTGGCGGAGGAGTTCGGCGTCGATCTCGCCGCCGTCGCCGGGGCGTTCGTCGCCGCGCGTGATCTGTTCAACTTCCGCGAGCTCTGGGACGCGATCGACGCTGCCGCCGTGCCGGGAACGGTCCAGCTCGACCTCCACGTCCACGCCGTTGCCGCGCTGCGGACGCAAATGGCCGATCTCCTTCGCGCCGGGGCGGGCATGACCCCTTCGATGCTGGTGACGAAGCTCCGTCCCGGCATCACCCGCCTTGGCGACGCGCTGGCCGACCTGATGCGCCCCGAACCCAAGGCGCAGATCGACCGCTTCGCCGCTGCGCTCGCGGCGATGGGCACTCCCGCCGATGTCGCCGCCCGGCTGGTGCGAATCGAGGCGCTCGACGGTGCCGTCGGTGTCGGTCTGCTCGCCGCCGATCTCGGCATCGACGAGGCTGGCGTTGCGGTCGCGTACACCGATATTGGCGCGGCAACCGGGCTCGACTGGGCGAAGGGGGCGGCGGCGGCGCTGACCCCGACCGACCCGTGGGAGCGGCTGCTTCAGGCGGGGCTGGTCCGTGACTTTGAATCGCTGCGCCTCGACCTGCTCCGTCGCCTTGTCCCCACCGGCGGTGACGCCCGCGCGGCCGCAGACGACTGGGCGGCGAGCCATGCCGACGCGATCGCCCGCCTCGCCACGGCTGTTCGCCGCGCGCGGGAGGGTGGGGCACTGTCGACCGTGATGCTGGCCCATCTCGCCGCCCAGGCACGGCAGGTCCTCGCTTGACCCTGCGGTGGCCGCCGCCGCGCGGCTAAGCGTGCGGTGCCGCCCGGACGGTCGACGTGTTGGGCTGATTTGCTAGGGCGGCGCCCGCAAACGGGTCGCTCGCAACGCGGGTTGCGTGGAGCTGTGTCAGGTCGAGGTGGATGCTGCCGTCGTCGCGATTTTCGAACATGTCGACGAACTCCTCGTCGATCAGGATGTCGCGGCGGGTGTAGATCTTGCTGCCGAAGCTCGGGTTCGACAGCAAGGTGTCGAGGCCGCGGATCGTCACGGTAATCCGCAGCTCGGCGTCGGGGTCGTCGATCACCTTGGCGAGCGGACTGTCGTCGTCGATACGGTGTGCGAGTGTCCACGCCAGCGCCATCATCGCATTGCGCGAGTTGCGGAGCGGCAGCTCGACCTGTTGCGCATAGGCGCGCCCGGTCGGGAGAACGACCCGTTCGAACAGCGCCATCGACGCGACGACATCGGCGAGCGGGCGCGCCCGCGTTCCCGCCAGCCGCATCATCGCCAGCCGCCGGTCGCCGATCCGCGCGACGACAATCTTGTCGCTGAACATCAGGCTTTCGCGCGGGCGCGCGAACCGCTGGAAAATCAGCCCGGTCAGCGTCGCGGTGAAGAACAGGCCGGTCAGAATTTCGACCACCGCGACCGCGTGGCCGGCATGGGTTGCCGGGGCCATGTTGCCGTAACCGACGGTCGCAAGTGTTTCGACCGAGAAGAAGAAGCCGTCGATGATCGACCCGGACGCCATATGATCGATAGTCCCGGCGGGAAGCAGCGCATAGACCGCGCCGTACAACAGGTTGACCCCGATAAACGCCGCCGTGACGATCGCGACGAAGCGTGGCCAGCCCATCTCCATCAATTCATAGTAAACGTCGCCCGGCCCCCATGGCGCACCGTGCTTAATGGCGTGGATCCCGCCGAGGTCGATGTGCTGATGGCGGCGCGGCATCGCCTTTGTTGCGACGCGCGCGCGGTGAGGTCAACCAGTGGAGTGCGAGCGGGTCGTCATAACTGTGAGGCCCATGGCGTCTACTCGAGGCTTACGAATCCTTGACCTCGACCGCCGGGCGATCGTCGCCATCGGCGGTTTCTTCGTGCCACCGCCCGTCGGCGTCTTCGAAGCTGATCGGGACGGTTTCACCCGACAGGCTGTGCTCGGTCGCTGCCGCTTGTGCCGCCGACGTTGCCTCTTCGTGCGTCGCGTAGGTCTCGGTGAAAACGTCACCAACCTTATACGTCCAGCCGCCATCGTGCTCGACAACTTCATAAACGATCGTGGTCATCGCATCATCCTTTGCCGAAAACTCGCCCGGTCAACGTCGGAAGCCGCGTTACGTTGCGTCGCGAGCATCGTCCCCCTCCGCGCCGATGTCACGCGAAACTGCGGCACTGCGGAGGCAC
>JBBRQR010000176.1:0-6173 GCA_038226115.1 Sphingomonadales bacterium
ACCAACTCCGGCCTGTGCGCGCTCGCCTTCACCGTCCACATGAGCTTGCTCGGCGAGAGCGGGCTGCGCAAGCTCGCCGCGCTCAACCACGCCCGCGCCGTCCAGCTCGCCGACCGGCTCGGGCGCGTCCCCGGCGTCGAAGTCGTGACGCGCGCCTTCTTCAACGAGTTCACCCTGCGGCTGCCGACCGAGGCGCGCCCGGTCGTCCGCCAGCTCGCCGACAAGGGAGTGCTGGGCGGAGTTTCGCTAGGGCGGCTGTATCCGGGCGTCGCCGCGCTCGACCACGGGATAATCGTCGCGGTGACCGAAACCGCGACCGACGCCGACATGGATGCGTTCGAAGACGCGCTCGACGAGGTACTGTCATGACGACTTTCACCGGCAACCGCGCCCTGCTGCTTGAAGAGCCGCTTGTCTTCGAGAAGGGTGCACCCGACCGTTGTGGCGTCGATCTGCCCGACGTTCCCGTTGTCGCCAGCCGCCTCGGCGGGGTCGAGCGTCATCGCCCGATCGGGCTGCCCGGCCTGTCGGAGCCTGACGTCGTCCGCCATTTCACACGACTGAGCCGCCAGAACTATGCGATCGACATGGGCATCTTCCCGCTCGGCAGTTGCACGATGAAGCACAATCCGCGCCTCAACGAGAAGCTCGCGCGGTTGCCGGGGTTCGCCGACATCCATCCGCTTCAGCCGGTCCATACCGTCCAAGGTGCGCTCGCGCTGATCGACGAGTTGGCGACGTGGCTTAAGACGCTGACCAACATGCCGGCGGTGGCGATGAGCCCGAAGGCCGGCGCGCACGGCGAGCTGTGCGGGATGCTCGCGATCCGCGCGGCTCTGGAAGCCCGGGGGGACAGCCGCAAGGTCGTCCTCGTTCCCGAATCGGCGCACGGGACCAACCCGGCGACGGCGGCGTTCTGCGGTTATGGGGTCGAGAACATCCCCGCCGATGCGCGCGGGCGGGTCGATCTGGCGGCGCTGCGGGCGCGGCTGGGACCGGACGTTGCGGCGGTGATGATCACCAACCCCAATACCTGCGGGCTGTTCGAACCCGACATGATCGCGATCTGCGACGCGGTCCACGCGGCGGGGGCGTTCGTCTATTGCGACGGAGCCAACTTCAACGCGATCGTCGGGCGCGTCCGTCCGGGTGATCTTGGCATCGATGCGATGCACATCAACCTTCACAAGACCTTTTCGACCCCGCACGGCGGCGGCGGGCCGGGGTCGGGGCCGGTCGTGTTCTCCGCCGCGCTCGCGCCGTTCGCGCCGCTGCCATTCGTGCGGCGGATCGGCGAGCGGTACGAGCTGGTCGAAGAGGCACAGGCGCTGGCGTCGAACGACCATGACCACAGCTTCGGGCGGATGGTCGCCTTCCACGGTCAAATGGGGATGTTCGTGCGCGCGCTCAGCTACATGCTCAGCCACGGGGCGGACGGGCTGCGGCAGGTGGCCGAGGACGCAGTCCTCAACGCCAACTACATCCTGCGCAGCCTTGAGGACGTGTTCACTGCACCGTTCGCCGCTAGCGGGCCGTGCATGCACGAGGCGCTGTTCAGCGACGACTTTCTGGAAGGCACCGGCCTGACGACGCTCGACTTCGCCAAGGGGCTGATCGACGAAGGTTTCCACCCGATGACGATGTACTTCCCGCTCGTCGTCCATGGGGCGATGCTCGTCGAACCGACCGAGACCGAGTCGAAGGCGTCGCTCGACCAGCTGATCGGCGCGATGCGCTCGGTTGCGACACGGATGCTTGTCGAGTCGGCGGAGACGTTCCGCACGTCACCGCATCTCGCGCCGCGCCGCCGCCTCGACGAGACTGCCGCCGCCAGGAAGCCAGTGTTGACTTGGCGCGAACCGGATCGGTTAGAAGCTGCCGAATAGGAGCGCTTTGGCGAACCTATCGCGCTAAGTTCACGCAAAGTTCACGGTGACGACGGAAATTTTTTTTCGAGGTCCCGGCAAGAACTTGCCCGCACGCTCGATTTGGGCGGTTGGTGGTGCAGCAAAGACAAAGGATCGTCGTCGTCATCGCGTGATCATAACGGAAACACGGCGTTGTAGGACAGCAATTTCTGTTCTTGCCCGGCTTGACGAAAACGACGGTAAGTGCCCGAAGTGATACTTCACGGCGATTATCAAGGCGGTGTCAGCAGGTGGCGTGCGCATCACCTGTAAGCCACGCACGAGACCTTAGGTCACACCCAGCTTTCTAATATTCTGCCGACGAAACCATTGACAGAAGATTACCGCCTACGCAGCATGTGTTTGGGGGTATTTAGTTGTGTGGCTTCGCTGGGTAGCGGCTGTTTCACTTGCGCTGACGCCGGCGGTCAACGCCACTTGTCTGACGTCACCGACTGCCACCGATACTGAATTCGCTACCCAATTTGCGACCGTCGTCCAGCGCGATAAGTTCCGCGATGTCCCCGGCAACATTGCGCGCTGGCAGGCGCTGATCGCGACTGGGCGACAGACCCCCGGGGCGTCGCCGCTGTTGCTGGCGCGGAGCTACGGCTGGCTCGCGTGGTCGCTCGACTATCTCGATCAGACCGAGGCGGCGCTGGTCGCCGCCAAGGCGGGGATGGCGGTCGTCGAGGCGGCGAACCTGCACGACCGCGAGACGAGCGACGTCCTGTCGAGCCTATCGATGGTCGAAACCGACGTCGGCAAGGCTGATGCCGCCGTTACCCATGCGGCCGCCGCGCTCGCCCGAGCCACCACTGGCGGCCCCGACAGCACCGAGGCAAGCTTCGCGCACAACGCGATTGCCAGTGCCGCGTATGCGCGCGGCGACTATGACGCCGCCGAGCGCGAATATGGTGCGGCGACCGACATCGCGGTCCGCTGCCTTGCCGCAAGCGACGGCTTCATCGTCAACCAGATGGCCTCCCACGCTGGGGTTCTGTACATGGCGGGGCGCAGCGAGGACGCGCTCGCCGAGAACGAGCGCGCAGCGAATTGGGCGCTGTCGCACCTCGATGAAGACAACCCCGTCATCACGCTCGCCCTCGGCAACCTCGGCGTCATGCTGCGGAGCGCCGGACGTTATGCCGAGGCGGAGGCGGCGATGCGCCGCGTCGTCGACCTCGAGGGGCGCTATCAGAAGGACCGCTGGTATTATCGCGCGGTGTCGCTGTCGAATTTCGCGTCGGTCATCGACCGCCAAGGCCGCCACGGCGAAGCCGAGGCGCTGTGGCTCAGGGCGAGCGAATTCCATACGCGCGCAACGACCAAGGTCGATCCGGTTATGCCAGCTTATCCGTGGCGCTTTTCCGCCGATTCCGCCGAGGCGCGTGGCGATCTGGCTCTCGCGCTCGCGCGGCGTGAAACCGGCTTGCGGCTGGTCGAACACGCCGCGCCCGCCGATCATCCCGAAGTCGCGCGCGCGCGGATCGAAGTTGCCCTGACGCTAACGCTCCTCCACCGCGCGGCGGAGGGACTGGCGATCGCGACCCCGGCGCTGGCGATTATCGAGGCGAAGCTCGTCCCCGGCGACGTCAAACGGCTGACGGCTGAAATTGCCTATGCGCGTGTCGTCGCGGCTGCATCGGGGGCGGAGGCCGGCTATGCGCTGATTGCGCCGATCGCCGCACGGCTTGAGGCGAAGTTGCTCGACACGTCGACCTCGCGCGGCGATCTGTTGCGCTACGGGCCAGCTTTTTCGGCCAGCTTTGCCGCCGTAACTGACCTCGCGCTGGCGACGCACCGCGATGCGGCGGCGTTTAACGCACTCCAGTTGGCGAACATGTCCGATGTCGTCCTTGTCAGCACCGATGTCGCTGCGCGCACGGCGGCCCATGACCCCGCCGCAGCGGCGCTGCTGCGTTCGCTGCAGAATCACATTCGCCAACGCCAGGGTCTGGACCGTGCGCGCAGCTTTGCGGCGTCGGCCAACACCCCCGCCGACCTCGTTCGGATTGATACGTCGATTGCGGCGAACGACGCTGAAATCGCGGTGATCGCGCGTGATCTCGATCGAACCTTCCCGGCGTTCCGTGCGCTTGGTCGCCCGACGCCGGTGCCGCTGGCGACGTTTACGGCGCGGCTGGCCAAGGATGAGATCCTGATGGCCCCGTTGCCGCTCGACGACGGGACTCTCGCGATCGGGATCACCCGCGACGGCCTCGTCTGGCGCAAGACTGCGCTGACCCGGTCGGCGGTAGTGGGGCTGGTCCAGCAGATTCGCGCGGGCGTGACGCACGGCGATGCCGCGCCGTTCCCGCTCGCTGCCGCTCGGCAGCTTTATGCCGCGATCGTGCCGCCGGGGTTCGCCGACCATTCGCACGCGCTATATTATGTTAGCGGCCCGCTCGCATCGTTGCCGCCCGCGCTGCTCGCGGCGCCCGGGAGAGGGCGGCCGGTGTGGTTGATCGACACCCATAGCGTGACTGTTCAATCGACCCTCGCAACGGCGGTCGCGGTCCCGCGTCTACCGCGTGCGGGCTTTCTCGGCATCGGTGCGCCGATCATGGCGACGGCCGACGGTGCGGGCCCTGTATTCGGCGCGACAATCGACACCGCCGCCCTGCGCGAACTGCCAGCTCTGCCACGCGCCGAGGACGAGCTTCGGCACATGGCGCGGATGCTCGGGAGCACGGGCACGCTGCTGGTCGGCGCGACAGCGACCGAGGCCAACGTCAAGGCAACCGCGCTCGACCACTTCGGGATTATTGCGATCGCGACACACGGGCTGGGCGGCAACGACTTCGCCGGACTGTCCGAACCCGCGCTCGTGCTGACCACCCCGACGCACCCGCGCGGCGACGACGACGGGCTGCTGACCGCGTCGGAAATCGCCGCGCTCAAGATCGACGCCGACTGGGTCATCCTGTCGGCGTGCAACACTGCCGGAGGTAACGGGGTCGGGAGTCCGGCGTATAGCGGCCTCGCCAGCGCCTTTCTGGCGGCGGGCGCGCGCGCCTTGCTGGTCTCGCACTGGCCGGTTCGCGATGACGCGGCGGCCGCGCTGACGGTCGCGACTTTGCGGGGATATCAGGCAGGGTTGTCGCGCGACGAGGCATTGCGCCGGGCAATGCGCGCGCTGATGCACGACAGGACCATTCGCGGCGCAGCGCACCCGGCGGTCTGGGCGCCATTTGTCCTGATCGACCAATAGTTACAGGGTTTGTCACTGTGACGACGCGGCGATTCCTGCAAGGATGGGCCTTCACCGATCGAGACTGCCGGCTTGCACATTCTGCTCATCGAGGACGATCCGCTGACCGCCGATGCCGTTACGGCGGTGCTGGCGCGCGAAGGCGTGACGGTGCAGCGCGCAGGCGACGGCGAGAGCGGACTGGTCGGCGCGGGCGATTCGGCGATCGACGTCATTATCCTCGACCGGATGCTGCCCGGCATGTCGGGGATCGACGTCATCGCCCGCCTGCGCGCGGCGGGGATCGAGAAGCCGGTGCTGATGCTGTCGGCGCTCGGGCGCGCGGAACACCGTATCGAAGGGCTGGATAGCGGCGTCGACGACTATCTCGCCAAACCCTTTGCGCCCGAGGAACTGATCGCGCGGGTCCGGGCGCTGTACCGGCGAACGACGGTACAGGCGCGTCACCCGGTGTTGATCCACGGCGACCTCGAACTTCACGTCCGCGCGCGGACGGCACACCGCGGCGGTCGCCACTTGGGGCTGAGCCCCAAGGAGTTCGATCTGCTCAAGTATCTGATGGAGAATGCAGGCGAGGTCGTGACGCGCGAAATGTTGTTGCGCCATGTGTGGAAGCTCAACTTCGATCCGCAGACCAACGTCATCGACGTTAACCTCGTCCGGCTCCGGCGCAAGCTCGAAGACGGCTTCGCCACCGGCTGCCTCGAAACCGTTCGCGGCAGCGGCTACCGCTTGGTCGCGCAATGAACCGTCTGGCGTCGATCGCCGTGCGGCAGACGCTCGTGTCGACCGTCATCATCCTGTGCGCGGTGCTCGGCTTTGCGGCGGTGGCGATCGATACGACCGCGACGAGTATGCGCGCCGACTTGCTCCGGACGGTCGATACCGACATCGCGGGCCTTGTCGACGTCATGGTCGGCGGCGGCGTCGCCGACCTCCGGCTGCGGATCGGCGATCGCATCGCGCTGGCGCCGTCGGACGGGGCCCCGCCGCTGTACCTGCTCACCGACAACGCCGGCGTGCGGCTTGCCGGCAATCTGACCGACTTGCCG
>JBBRQR010000177.1:0-6125 GCA_038226115.1 Sphingomonadales bacterium
CGTTCCATCACATAAAGTTTCACGAAATCCTTGTTCGGCGTAACATTCTATGGAATATGCGTCAATATGGCTGACGTAAATCGCCTTCCCACCGCGCCGGTCGCGGCTTCGGCACAGTTTCTGCGCGATGCCGAAATCCGTCGCGGGATCGAGCTATTGTACTTCGGCTATACCAACATGGTCAAAGCCGCCGACATCCATCTCGAGGGCCAAGGGCTTGGGCGGGCACACCACCGGGCGTTGTATTTCATCGCCCGCCGTCCGGGGATGCCGATTGGCGACCTGCTCGATCTCCTCAACATCACCAAACAGTCGCTCAGCCGCGTCCTCGTCGATCTGCAGACGCGCGACCTTGTCGTTCAAGCGGTTGGCACCCGCGATCGGCGGCAACGGATGCTCCATTTGACCCCCGCCGGGGCGGAGCTGGAAACGGCGTTGTTCGACTGTCTCAAGGGCGGAATTACTCGCGCATACGGCCATGCCGGACAGGCGGCGGTGACAGGTTTTTGGACGGTGCTCGCCGGGCTTATCCCGCCGGCAGACCGTCCACTGATCGAGGCGCTGCAGCAGGAAGCGCCAGGCGAGGTGGCGACGGCGTAGCGTCCGGCTCCGCCAGCGGCGGGAGGCGATGCGGCAGCCGCCGCGCCCACGTCTCGGCCTGTCCCAGCCGCGTATCGAGTTCCTTCATCGTCGCCGCGAGATCGGGACTGTCATCGGCAAGCCACGCCCGCGCAACGGCAAGGTACAGGACCGTCAACGCCTGAACGCGGAGCGGCCCGGCAAAGCCCCCGGTCGCGACGCCTGCCGCTGCCGCCAGCCGCGCCACCGACTGCACGACCCCCACCGCCATAAATGCGGCGAGGCCCGGATCGCGTGGCGCAGCGGCAGCAAGCGCGCGCGTCGCGTCACGGTGGTCGAACGCAGCGTCGAAGCGCGCCATAAGAATCGAAAACAGCCGGTCGCGAACACTCGCCTCTCGGTCGACCCCCGCCTCGGCGAGCGCGCTGACGTCAAGGGTTCGGCCAAAAGCGGTTAGCGCGGCCCAGCGATCGGGCAAGGCTGCCGCGACCGCAGCGGTCGTTATCCCACAGTTTTCGGCGACCGCATCGATCCGGGCTCCCGCCCAGCCGTCGGCAGCAATAACGGTCAGCCACGCGTCGAGGATCGGATCGGTCATACGCCATCCTTTAGCACGATTGTCGCCGCCGCGAAGGCAGCACCCCGCCCGCGACGGCTCGCCTCAGGTAAACGACGCCGCCATTGCCCGCGACCGTGCCGCCGCCGCCGCGACGGTCTCGCGCAGCAGCGGGTCGAGCCCCGGCATCAGCACCGCCAGCCCCGCCGCCGTTGTGCCATTCGGGCTGGTCACCGCCGCCCGCAGCGCCGCCGGGTCGTCGTGGTCGAGCAGCGCTGCCGCCCCAATCGCCGTCGCCGTCGCCAGCCGGGCCGCAAGCGCCGGGGCCAGCCCCGCCGCCACGCCCGCCGCCGTCAACGCCTCGACAAAGGCAAAGACATAGGCAGGCCCCGATCCCGAGACCGCCGTCAGCGCATCGAAATCGGCTTCGTTATCGAGCCACACCGTTGCCCCGGCAGCGGCGAACAGGGTTTCCAACCGCTCGCGCTCACGATCATCGGCGGTAGGCGCAAGGAGCCCGGTAATCCCCTGCCCGCGCGAAGCGGGCGTGTTCGGCATTGCACGCGCGACGGTTGCGCCGGGAAACCGCTCGGCCAGCGCCGCGAGTGTCACGCCCGCCATAACCGAAACCATCAGAACGCCGGGGCCAACGCGCGCGGCGATGTCGTCGGTTACCGCCCGCCACACCTGCGGCTTGACCGCGAGCACGACGATTTTGGGAACTCCCGTCGGCGGCAGCGGCGCATCGAGGCGCGGGTCGACGACGACCGGATCGAACCCCGCCAGTCGCCAGCGACCAAGCAGCGCCCCGCCCATATTGCCCGCACCGATCAGCCACACCCGGCCAATATCGGCCCCTGCCGCACCGCTGGCGGGGGTCACGCCTCGCCGACGGTATCGAGCAGCGCCGCCTCGATCGCCTCGGCCGGTGACTTGCCCGCCCACAAGACGAACTGAAATACCGGGTAAAAGCGTTCGCACTCGTCGATTGCGGCGTCGACCAGCATCTCGGCCTGGCCGAGCGTCAGGTCAATCTCGTCCTCGTCATCGGGCCCGTCTAGCAAAGTCGCATGGCGAAACAACAACGTCCCGTCCGCCGCCCACATCTCAAAATGGCCGATCCACAGCTGTTCGTTGATCAGCCCGAGCGTCTCGTACATCGCGGCTCGCTTGGCCTCGGGGACGCGGATGTCGGGCATGGCGATAAACTGGAGGACGCGCTCATCCTCCCGCCACAGCGCGCGGAGCTGAAAATTGGCGAAGGCCGACGCGACGCTCGCGGTAATTTCCTCGTCGCCCGACCGCTCGAACGCCCAGCCGTGCGCGTTGAAATAATGTTCGAGCATGTCGATCGGCGCGGCCGGGGCCGGCTGAAAATCGATATCGAGCTGCGTCATGCGCCCCGGCTCCCGCTCAGCGAAGGCCTACGCTGCGGATGAAGGCGCGCCAACGCAAGCGAAGTTTCAGCGACAACCACTAAATCTTGTGGGTAACTAGACGATCGGAGCACTGCCGGTGCTTTCCAGCATCGTCTCGGTCGCCGCGCCCGCACGCATCGCGGCAATTTCGGCCTTCAACGCCTCGACCTCGGCGCGCGCGTTCGCCGCCATCGCCTTGACCGCTTCGAATTCGTCGCGCCCGACCATGTCGACATCGCCGACCAGTTCCCGGACGCGCCCGCGGATCATCGTTTCAACTTCGCGGCCGACGCCCGCCATCGTCCCCATTGCCGAGGTGGCGATCTTCGACATGTCTTCAAAAATCCGGTTTTGCGACTGCATGATGAAGCTCCTTTAACAGCCGATGTGGCGCTGCACCATCGCGTCGTCAACGGTGCGCGGCGATCAGGAACTCGACATTTCCCTCCGGCCCGGTGATCGGGCTGGGGACGATCCCGTCGACCGTCCACCCCTGCGCCGTGACCCACGCCGTGACTTCCTCGCAGACGCGGGTGTGCACGGCGGCGTCGCGGACCACACCGCCCTTGCCGACCTCGCCGCGCCCCGCCTCGAACTGCGGTTTGATCAACGCGAGGAGGCGCGCCGAACCCGTCGCAAACGTCAGCGGCACTGCGAGCACTTTGGCCAGGCCGATGAAACTCGCGTCGCACACGATCAGGTCGACCGCGACGGGGATATGGTCGCCGGTCAGAATCCGCGCGCTCGTCTGTTCGAGCACGGTGACACGCGGGTCGTCGCGGAGCTTCCACGCGAGCTGGTTGGTCCCGCTATCGACCGCGAACACATGCGCCGCGCCGCGCGTCAGCAGCACATCGGTGAACCCGCCGGTCGACGACCCGACATCGATCGCGGTGACGCCCGCCACATCCCAGCCGAAGTGGTCGAGACCATGCGCGAGTTTGACCCCGCCGCGCGACACCCATGGATGGTCGCGGCCCTTGACTGTCAACGGCACGGCGGGGTCGACCCCCTGCCCCGCCTTGTCGATCCTGCGGTCGCCGGCGAAAACCAATCCCGCAAGGATCAACGCCTGCGCCCGCGTCCGCGATTCGACGAGACCGAGGCTGACGAGTTGCTGGTCGGCGCGCGGGCGGCTCACGACCGGCTCACCGCCGCGGTCGCGCCCAGAAATACAGTCCGATCGCGGCGACCAGCGCCACGACGACGAAGCCGCTCGCCAGCCCGAAGGCAGCATGCGTCGCGGCCATCATCGCCATCAGCCTTCGCCGCTCAGGAGGTCGTCACGGCGCGGGCGGCGGAGGAGGGGACCGGCATCGTCGTCGATGCCTCGCGCAAGGCCGCGCACGATCGCGGCGGTGACGGCGGCGAATAGCGCAAAGCCGACCACCAGCGTCGCGACCTGCGCGAGATCGTGGCGCGACACCGTCCCGTTGCCCGCGAACGACGCGATCGTCGGCAGGACGAGGCCGACCACGAGGACACTCGCCGCCATCGCGCCGAGGATGTTCGACACTTGCTCGAGGACGCCGAAGACGAATTTGCGCCGCGCGCGCTCGGTCGGTGTTTCAACGGTCATGTTTGATCGTTAGTCGGTAATGACGGTGCCCGCCAGCGCTCGTCCCCGGGTCAGGCAGTAATCGCCGTTCGGCGGCGTGCCGTGCCGCCAACCAACCCGAACCCGGCGATCAGCAGGATCCAGCTGCTCGGCTCGGGCACGCCGCCGACTGGCGCCGCGAGGCCCTGCAGGTCGAAGCCCGGGCCTGACGGGATCGAGAAGGGGTCGCCGACGCGGCAAAAACTGCTGCCCGCACCCGTGCCCGATGCGAGACACGACATTTTATAATCGAGCGTAAACAGCTGGCCGGTGGTGAACGCGCCGAGATCGACGGCCATGACGCCACCAACCCCGTTAACGAAGGCCGAAGTGGTGCCGACGATCGTCGGCGGACTAAGAAAGCCCGGCGCAAGGGTTACGCCGTACGGACCACTCGGCGGCAGGGTCAGGGTGAAAGCCGACGCCGAATCGCTCTGGGCCCGCCAGTCCAATGTGGCGACGGCGGTCGTGACCGAAGCCGTCGTGATCGAAATCATGATGAGCATACGTGCTGCCTCGACATCGCCGGGGGCGGCCGAGTTGGTGCCGAGCGCAAAGCGATTGATCGTGAAAGGGACAACGTAAGATGAGCTCGACGACCCGACATAGGTGTAACTTTCGGTGAAGCGCGCGCGCGAGAGAGCGCTGCCGACGCCCACGCGTTCAACCCGTGCCGCCAACACGCCATTATCGAATGCCGAAGCGCCGTCCGTGCTCGTCGCCGATGGCGCGGTGACCGTGCGCGACAGGCGATACCCCGCCGGTGGCCCGGCCACCGACGTAATCGACGGCGCGCAGGCAACACTGACGACTATGGCGGTACCGCCAATGCAGACGGCAGGCGGCATCCATGCATTGCCCGTGTTGTTGTCGGCAACAACAAGTACCGGTGCGGCTGTTGCCGGTGCTAAGGCAATCGTCGTCGCCAACACCGCCAAAAGGAAACGAGTGCGCATCTTGATGCCCCGACCTGCTTTGACTGCAGTCTGTCATCGGTCGGAAATTAATGCAAGCAACGCGCCCGTCGGCCGTTTTGGGCGCGAACCGCTGCGATTGCCCCTGTGGCGCGTTCGCGATTCGCCGCTACAGTCGCCGGCATGACGACCAACATCGCCACCATCGCCGCCGCCGTTTCGGCCGCCGCGTCGGCAATGGCGGCACTCGGGGCGCTGGGTCAGGTCCGCAAGGCGGCGCAGGCGAGCGAAGCCAATGCCTATCTCCAGCTGACCGACCGCTATTCGTCGCCGGAGATGCGCGATTCGATCATCGCGCTCGCCAAATTGTGGCGGGTGGCGCAGGCGCGGGGGACGACCGTTCTCGGCACCTACCTTCACCTGCTCGATGCCGACAAGATCGTCGCCGACACGCTGTTCTCGCACTGCCGCCGGGTGTCGTCGTACTTCATCGACACGACGCGCCTCTACACGGCGGGGCTGATCTCGAAGAAAGTGTTCATGCTCGCGATCGCCCACCCGGGGATCAACATATTCTACGAGGTCGCCGTGCCGCTCAACGAACATAAGGCGGGCGGGCATAATTCGATGTGGGCGATGACGGAGTTGAAGAAGGTGCTGCCGGTGCATGGTGGTGGCTTGTATTGACGCCATGCGCCACCGGACGTCGCCGCGTGATTGACGCCGCGACTAAACCGATGTACGTTAATTAGGTGAAGATCACGTTCGGCGCGGCGAAGCGCGCAACCACCCTCGCCGAGCGTGGCCTCGATTTTGCCGATGCGGCGGAGTTGTTCGCCGGTGAGATACGGACGCTTGCCGATCGACGCTTCGACTATCGCGAACCACGGTTTCAAACCTTTGGCTGGTTGCGCTGACGGATGACGATGGTGGTGTGGTCACCGCTCGCCGATGGGCGACGGATCATTTCGATGAGGAAAGCCAATGGACGCGAGCAAAGCCGTATCGAGCGAATGGATCGACCCTGACGACGCGCCGGAATGGACCGACGAGATGTTCGC
>JBBRQR010000178.1:0-6088 GCA_038226115.1 Sphingomonadales bacterium
AACGCCGCCGCTGCCGAGAAGGAGCGCGACGCCCTTGCCGGTCGCCTCGCGTCGCCGGGCTTCGTCGAGCGCGCCAAGCCCGAAGCCGTCGACAAGGCGCGCGCCGATCACGCCACTCGCGCCGCCGAGGCCGAGCGGCTCCGCGCCGCCCTCGCGCGCCTCGGCTGAGGCACGGCGCACGGCGGGGCCGAGTCGAGGAAGCCGAGCAACCCGCGCTCGGACGCGGTCAGATACGTCGTGGGGCGCGGCAAGGGCAGTGCCGCCATCGCCGCCGCGCCATCGCCCACCGCCGCGATCAATGCCGGGTGGACATAGCTCTTACGGCTGATCGCGGGGGTGTTGCCCAGTGCGGCGGCGACCGGGACAAGCATTTCCCTGAGCGTCGCGACGCCCGACCGGATCGCCTCGAACGCGATCACGCTCGCGCCCCACGTGCGGAAATGCTTGGCCGAAAAGTCGTCGCCCATCGCCGCCTTGATATAGGCGTTGATGTCGCCCGAGCCGATTCGCCGTGGCTCGCCGTCGTCGCCGACATACTGGAACAACGCCTGACCGGGAAGGTCGCTGCACCGCCGGACGACCTTGGCGAGGCTGGCGTCGGCAATGACGACGCGCTGGGTCTTGCCCGACTTGCCGCGATATTCGAGCTTGACCTTAGCGCCGCGGACCGCGCCGTGCTCGTTGAGCAAGGTCGTCGCGCCGTAGCTGTCGTTGGCGCGCGCGTAGCAGTCGTTACCGACGCGGATACGCCCTTGGTCGAGTAGGCGAACGATGGCGGCGATGACCTTGTCGCGGCCCAGTCCCGGTACGGCGATGTCGCGTGCGACGGCGGCGCGAACCTTGGGCAGGGCGACCCCGAAACCGGCGCAGCGGTCGTATTTGTCGGCTTCGCGGCCGGCGCGGAAATCGGGGTGATAACGATATTGCTTTCGTCCGCGTGCGTCATAGCCGGTCGCCTGAAGGTGCGCGCCGGGGTCCGGGCTGAACCACACGCGCACATAGGCAGGAGGCACGGCGAGGGCGTCGAGCCGCGCGATCTCGGCGATGTCGGTGACGCGGCCGCCACTGGGCGTGAGATAGTGCCAGCGTTTCCCGCGCCGTCGCCGCACAATCCCGGTTGTGGTCGTATCACCATACGTCAGCATTGGCGTCGAACGTCACGCCGCCGCCTCCGGTTCCGCGTCGATCGCTGCAGCAAACCCTCACTAAGTTCACACTGACCACAACATTTTAAGCCTCCAGTTCGAGAAGATCGAGGCTGAGAAGCGCGTCGCCGTTCACGACCGCCCATTCCACGCGTCGAACCGCGACGATTCGTCCCGGCAGATCGAGCGTTGCGAAGTCGACGTCGGCGGTCGCGTGGCTCATTCCCGGCAGACGTAGAGACAGCCAATGTTGTTCGCCGGCAAAGGTCAGGCTCGACCATGGAGCCGATTCCATTTTCTCGACGATCATGTCACTGGCGCCGCTCGTCAGCGAACATTTACCATTCTTGCGTAGGTATAAACCGAGCAACCGGATAAGGCGCCCCTGGGCGCGATTGACGAGTGGTCTCACCGCCTTGTATCCGGTGCCCCGGCGGCGATGAACGCGAGGACGCGCGCTGCGGTCCGCGGTCGCGGCTCGCGTCCCTCGCGCAAATCGAAGACAAATCGAGGGTCGCCAGCGAAATCACGCCCGAAGCGTGATGCCGCGATATTTTGGCGACGCATGCACCGTTCAACCTGAAACAACAGACTCGACATCGTCACTCTCCTCCCGATTCGTTCGACGAAGGCTAAGATGCAAAGTGAATTCCTACTTGTCTAGGTAAAAAACGACTTTATATGTTGTTAAGAAAATCAGAGGTATCTGCCATGGACGCACTCGCCATCCGTCTTCGTCTCGACGCCTTGGTTGCCGAACGCGGCGACGATTACGCATCGCTGTCGCGCATGCTCGGGCGTAACCCGACTTACATCCAGCAATTCGTGAAGAAGGGGGTTCCCCGACGGTTAAGCGAGGACGACCGGCGCAAGTTGGCCAAGCACTACGGAATTTCGGAGCGTCTGCTCGGCGGCCCGGACGACCATGTCGGGCGGGCGGTCAAATCGCGACCCGGGGCAGCGATGGCCGGCGACTATGTCCTCATCCCGCAGCTCGACATCGGGGCCTCGGCCGGCGTCGGGGCGGAGCCGGGGCCCGAAAGCCCGCTGGCCATCCTCGCCTTCCAGTCGACCTGGGTCCGGAGTGTCGCGAGCGGGCGACCCGAGGCGCTTTCGGTCATTCAGGTCGAAGGCGATTCGATGCTGCCGACGCTGGCCGATGGCGACAACATTCTCGTCGACACCGACGACCGTGAGCGCCTGCGCGACGGGATCTATGTCCTGCGGACCGATGACGCGCTGCTGGTCAAGCGCCTGTCGGTCAATCCCGCGACACGGCGGCTGGCGATTCGCAGCGACAACGACGCCTACCCAAGCTGGGACGACTGCGACCCATCGACCGTCGCGGTAATCGGTCGCGTCGTCTGGGTCGGGCGACGGCTGATGTAGCCGATTTGCCGTGGTAGACGCGCGGCGATACACCGAGGCGACTGCACAAGGCCCTTCACGCATGACCTATACTGCCCCCGTCGCCGAACAGCGTTTCGTCCTCGACACCATCGCCGATCTGCCCGGCCTTGCCGCGCTGCCCGGCTTCGACGGCGCGACTCCCGATATGGTCGATGCCATTCTTGGTGAAGCCGCCAAGCTGTCGGCGAACGATTTTGCGGCGCTAAACGCCGTTGGCGACAAGGCGGGGGCGCGGCTCGCAAACGATGTTGTCACGTTGCCGCCTGGGTTTGCCGACGCGTATGCGCGCTACATCGAAGGTGGTTGGGCAGGCTTGGGGGCAAAGCCTGAATTCGGCGGGCAGGGACTGCCGTTCGTGCTGGCGTGTGCGGTGCAGGAGCAGCTGACCAGCGCCAATATGGCGTTCAGCCTGTGCATGATGCTGAGCCAGGGTGCGATCGAGGCACTGCAGGGTCACGCCAGTCGTGAATTGCAGGAAACCTATCTTGCCCGTTTAATCACCGGCGAGTGGACGGGGACGATGAACCTCACCGAGTCGCAGGCGGGCAGTGATGTCGGCGCGCTGCGGACGCGGGCGAGCGACCATGGCGACGGCACCTATCGGCTCGACGGCGGCAAGATTTATATCACGTGGGGCGAGCACGACTGCGCCGCCAACATCGTTCATCTTGTCCTCGCGCGCCTGCCCGATGCGCCGCCGGGGACGAAGGGTCTGTCGCTGTTCCTCGCGCCGAAGTTCCTGCCCGACGCAAACGGCGACTTCACCGTCCGCAACGATCTTCGCGCGGTCGGGCTTGAACACAAGCTCGGCATCCACGCGTCGCCGACGTGCACGATGGCGTTTGGCGAGCATGGGCGGTGCGTCGCCTTCCTGGTCGGGGCCGAGGGCGGCGGGATGCGCGGGATGTTCACGATGATGAATCATGCCCGGATCAATGTCGGGCTCCAGGGCGTCGCCATCGCCGAGCGCGCGTATCAGGGCGCACTCGCCTTCGCCCGCGACCGCGTCCAGTCGGCGAAGTTCGGCGTTGGGGGAGCTTCGGTGCGGATCATCGAACACGCCGATGTTCGCCGGATGCTGATGACGATGAAGGCGACAACCGAAGCGGCGCGCGCGCTGACGTACTTTACCGCCGCCGCCGTCGACCGTGGCCACGCGACTCACGACGCAGCGGCGGGCGGGCTCGCCGACCTGCTGACCCCGGTGACCAAATCATGGTGCACCGACAGCGGTGTCGAGATGGCGAGCCTTGGCATTCAGGTCTTCGGCGGCATGGGCTTCGTCGAGGAAACCGGCGCGGCGCAACACCTGCGTGATGCGCGGATCGCGCCGATCTACGAAGGCACCAACGGTATTCAGGCGCTCGACCTCGTCGGGCGCAAACTCGGCATGGATGGCGGCGCGCACTGGCGGGCGTTGTTCACCGAGATACGGCAGGACATCCGCGACCTGCCGCCGAAGGGCGATCTCGCGATGCTCAAGCCGTATCTCGACGACGCGCTGGCCGCGCTCGAAAGTGCGACGGTGTGGCTGACCGGCCACCGCGACGCCGCCGCGCTGACCGACGCGGCGGCGGGGGCGACGCCGTATCTGAAGATGTTCGGCATCACCGTCGGCGGCTGGCTGCTCGCGCGGCAGGCGGTCGCGGCGGCCGAGCGGCTGGCAGCGGGGGACAGCGACCCGGGGTTCCTGCGCGCCAAGATCGTCACTGCGCGCTTTTTCGCCGAACAAATCGTACCGCAGGCGACGGCGCTGCTCGGCCCGGTGACGCGCGGGGCCGAGCTGTTGTACGCGATTCCCGAGGCCGATCTCGCCGCATGACCGACGCACCGCCCGCCAACGGGCATCGCCACCATCCGCCGGGCGACGGTCACAGCCACGCTCACGGCCCCAGCCACGCCCACAGCCCAGACCACGGCCCAGACCACGGCCACGACCACGGCTCGGGCCTGCGCGGCTGGGTCGCCGGCTTGGGTCACCGCCACGACCATGGCCCCGCGCCGACCGATTTCGGTCGCGCGTTCGCCATCGGTATCGTCGTCAACCTCGGCTTTGTCGTCGTCGAAACGGTGTTCGGCATCGTCGCCAACTCGGTCGCGCTGCTCGCCGACGCCGGGCACAACCTGTCCGATGTCGCCGGCCTTGCGGCGGCGTGGGGCGCGACGCGGCTCGCCCAGCGCGCGGCAACGGTGCGCTTCACTTACGGCCTGCGCGGGTCGTCGATCCTCGCAGCACTGTTCAACGCGGTGTTATTGCTCGTTGCGATCGGCGCGGTCGCGTGGGAATCGGTCCAGCGGCTGATCGACCCGCAGCCGGTCGCCGGGGTCACCGTCATCGCCGTCGCCGCCGCCGGGATCGCGGTCAACGGTTTTACCGCGTGGATGTTTTCGCGCGGGGCCAAGGAATCTGGCGATCTAAACGTCCGCGCCGCCTTCGCCCACATGGTGTCGGACGCGGTCGTTTCGGCGGGGGTCGTCGTCGCCGGGTTCGTCATCCTCGCCACTGGCTGGACGTGGCTCGACCCCGTCGTCAGCCTCGTCATCGGCGCGGTCATCGTTGCCGGAACATGGGGCTTGCTCCGCGATGCGGTCCGCATGGCGCTGCAGGGAGTGCCGCCGGGGGTCGAGCTCGACGCCGTCACCGCGCGCCTCGCCGCTTTGCCCGGCGTCGAGCACGTCCATCACGTCCATATCTGGCCGGTCAGTACGACCGAAACGGCGCTGACGGCACATCTGCTGTGCCCCGCCGGGCATCCGGGCGACACGTTTCTGGCCGACGCGGGGCGGATTCTGGCGCGGGAATTCGGCATCGGCCACGCCACGCTGCAGATCGAAATGGTCGCGGGATCGTGCGGCTGACCCCTGCGCGTTAACGAACTTCGTTAATTTTCGCGGTGCGATGCGCGTGCCTGTCCGCCGCTTTGCCGTGACGCTCTCGTGCGCACTTCGCGGTACAAAACGCCGTTTTTGCAGAACGCGGTATCGCGCCGCCGCGGTGCGAAGCGCCGCGAAGGCGGTCGCCGGGCACGATTTGGCTGAGTCGAAAGCGGCTGTTGGTCCACGGCGGCGACGTGCGCCCGCCCCGGTGGCATCAGAGCGGAGGCAATGTCGCCAGGATGTCGGCGTCGCCGACGGCGATAAACGCGCCGTTCCCGTGCCCCGGCTTACCGTAGGCGAAGGCGCGCCCCGACGGCCCGATCATCGTTCCCCCCGCCGCGCGCAGAACCGCGTCGCCGGCGGCAGTGTCCCATTCCATCGTCGGGCCATAACGCGGGTAGACGTCGGCCGACCCTTCGGCGAGGCGGCAGAATTTGAGGCTGGACCCCGCCGGTTCGAGGACAACGAGGCCCAGCCGCGACAGATATGCCTTGGTCGCGTCGTCGAGGTGGCTGTGGCTGACGACGACCGTCGGCGGCGTGGCGGCGCGGCGGGTGGTGATCGCCTCGCGCGCCTCTCCCGGACTCTGGCGGAACGCGCCGTGCCCCGCTGCGCCCGCCCACAGGATGCCGTCGCGCGGTGACAGGACGAGCCCG
>JBBRQR010000179.1:0-6069 GCA_038226115.1 Sphingomonadales bacterium
AGTGGTAATAGCGTGCCAAAGCGAGGACGATCGCGAGCTTCATGAACTCCGACGGCTGGAGCTGGAGCACGCCGATGTCGAGCCAGCGCCGACTGCCGCCACCGATCGCGCCGAGGGCCTCGACCGCGACGAGACCGAGCAAGACCATGCCGTACAGCGGATACGCCCAACGCAGCCACAGGCGGACGGGGACGCGCGACAGGACCAGCATCACAATGAGAAGAATGGCGAAGCGAATGCCCTGCTTCATCGCCCATGGCGTAAAGCTGCCGCCCGCTGCCGAATAGAGCACAACGAGTCCGAAGCCGCCGACCGCGACGATCGCGGCGAGAACCCCCCACGGCAGCTCCGCGAGCCGCGCCCGCCACGGAGCGTTCAGCACGGTCGCCGCGCGCGTAACTTCACATTCTTCACACGACAACGAAGGAGAATGATCGGCACCTTGTCGTTTTTGATTGGCGCGGAGGCAGACCGCGCGGGGCCGCACGTTCGCGTAAGACGCCGGTAGACGAGAACGGGAAGTGCGGCGGAAATCATCGCCTTAACGATCGCATGAAAGGAGGAAAAAGTCAAGAAAATCAACGCCAATCCTACAGGAATTGTGACTGCCTAACCCCGCGCACCTACTCATCGCCGCTGTTTGCCGCCTCCGCTGCCGGGGTCAGCGTCGCGGCGACCGCGACCGGATCGACCGGGCCCGTCGCTGCAGCGGTAGCCGCGGCTTCGGCGGCAGCGAGGGCCGCGCGCTTCTTCGCGGCGACCGCTGCCTCCATCGGTGCGAGCGTCGCCAGCGCGCGTTCGGGTTCGAACAAAAACGTCATCACATCGCGCGCGATGACGGCGGCGGCGGCGCCGTGGTTGCCGTGTTCAAGGACGACGCTGATGGCGTATTTCGGCGCGTCGGCAGGGGCGAAGGCGACGAACAGGCCGTGGTCGCGATACTTCCAGATCTGGCTTTCGCTCTTGGTCCGCCCCGCACGCCGGTCGGCCTTGCTGATATTGCGGACCTGCGCCGACCCGGTCTTGCCCGCCATCTGGACGCCGTCGATCGCGAGCCGTGCGGATTTGCCCGTTCCTCCGCCACCGTTGACGACATTGGTCATTCCCGCGCGGACGACGGCGAGGTGTTCCGGCGCAATGTCGAGCGGCGGCGCGGGGATGCTGGGGGCATCGGCGTACAGGCGCGGTTCGACGGCATTGCCCGATGCGAGCCGTGCCGCCATGACCGCCAACTGGAGCGGGTTGGCGACGATATAGCCTTGGCCGATCGACGTGTTGAGCGTGTCGCCGATGCCCCACGCTTTCTGGTAACGCGCCTGCTTCCACGCGATATCGGGAATGATTCCGGCCGATTGTCCGGGCAATGGCAGGTCGAACTTGGTCCCCAGCCCGAACTTTCGCGCGGTCGCGGCGATCGCGTCGACTCCGACGGCACGCCCGAAGGTGTAGAAATAGACGTCGCAGCTCTGCGGGATCGCCTTGTGCAAGTCGACGCGCCCATGGCCGCGCTTCGACCAGCAGTGCCACGCGGCGTTGCCGAGCCGATAGGTGCCGGTACACCCCGTCGACGTGTCGGGGGTAATACCCGAGCCAAGGATCGCCAGCGCGGTCATCATCTTGAACGTCGATCCGGGCGGATACAGGCCCTGCGCGCTTTTGTTGATCAGCGGGTGGTGATCGTCGGCCTGCAGCTCGGCCCACAGCTTCGCGGTGACGCGCGCCGAGAAGACGTTGGGATCATAGGCCGGCATCGACACCATGCACAAAACGTCGCCGGTGGCGCAGTCGAGGACGACGACACTCGCCGAATTGTCGGTCAGGCGACGCGCGGCATAGGCCTGGAGATCGCGGTCGATCGTCAGGCGCAGTGTCTTGCCCGGCAAGTCTGGCCGCGTATCGAGGTCGCGGATAACCCGACCTCGCGCCGTCACTTCCACCCGCCGGGCACCGGCGACGCCACGCAGTGCCGCATCGGCGCGGCGCTCGATGCCGTCCTTGCCGATCTTGAAGCCGGGGAAGATCAACAGCGGGTCGTGCTCGCGCGAAAACTGCTCGGCGGTCGGAGTGCCGACATAGCCGAGCAGATGCGCGAAGGCATCGCCGCCGGGATAGACGCGGGCGAAGCCGGGGACCGGGGTGACGCCGGGCAGATCGGGCAGGTTGACGTTGATCCGCGCAAACGTCGGCCAATCGAGGCCATGGGCGATTTCGACCGAAAGATATTTCGGCTGACGGGCGAAATCTTCGCGGATGCGCGCGAGATCGTCGGGCGTCAGCGGCAGGACCTTGCCGATTGCCGTGAGTGTCGCGTCGAGATCCTTGACCTGATCGGGCTGAAGCTCGACGCGGTAATCGGGGGCGTTGAGGGCGAGCGGCTTGCCCGCGCGATCGACGATCCAGCCGCGGCGCGGGGGAATGAGCCGCAGCGAAACGCGGTTACCCTCCGCCTGCGCCGCGTATTTCGCGCCCTCCCACACCGACAGATACGCCATCCGCCCTGCGAGGGTGACGCCGACCGCACCCATCCCCGCGCCAACGATCAGCGCGCGGCGGGTGAAGCGCGGATCGGGGGTCATGCGCCGCGCCTCAAGCGGCGGCCAGCCGACGCTCGACGCGCGCGGCGAGGGCAACCACGGCGGGGTAGGCGAGGATCGTCGTCGCGGCGCGGATCAGCAGCGGGGCGAGCGGGCCGACAACACCCGCGAACGCGAGGAGCCGCCACTCGACCACGGCAGCGCCGACAATCACGGCGCTCGTGAACAGCCAGTCGTAGGCATAGCGGTGGCTGGTGAAGCGCGCATCGACGAGGCGGACGAAGACGACGACCAGCGGCAACAGCGTCGCGCCGACCCCAAGCGGCGTTCCCGTCACCAGATCGGAGGCCGCGCCGACGCCGAACGCAAGCCACGGCGGCATTAATCGCGGCTGGAAACTCGCCCACACGATCACGGCGAGCAGGCCTAGATCGGGCATGATGGGCACGCTGACGAAAATGGGCACCGTCGTGGCGACGATCAGGGCAAGGGTTACTGCTGCCGGAACCATCCGCTGCAATGCGGCACGCCATGCCCAAACCTGATCGTCGGGCGAACGAAGGCGAAATATAGACGTTGCCGGGCTCGTCACTTCTTTCGCGCCTCGCGCGGGACCGGGACCGTGCTGACCACGACCGGCGCTTCGGGAACCGGCAAATAGGCGCGATAAACCGCGACGAAGTCGAGCGCGCCGGGGTCGGCGAACGGCCGCGCGCGCGGCGCATCGCCGACATCGACGACTTCGGCGACCGGGATCTGCGGTGCGAACAGCCCGCCCGCGCCCGACGTGACGAGCCGGTCACCGCGCCGCAGCGGAATCTCGGCCCCCGCGCGGTCACGAATCTCCAACAGCGGCCCCGCAGCCCCGACGGCGAGCGCCGCTTGTCCGGTGCGGACAACGACGACCGGCACCCGGCTCGTCGGGTCCGTCAACAACAGGATGCGCGCTGCGCTCGCACCGGCCTCGACCGTTCGCCCGACCAGCCCGACATCGGCGCGAACCGCCTGACCGGCGAAGACCCCGTTGCGATTTCCCGCCGCGATCATCGCGGTGCGGACATAGCTGCCCGACGATGACCCGGCGAAACGTGCGATGGTAATGATGTCGACATGGGGGGACGCGACCGCGACGAGGCGGCGCAGTGCGCGGTTTTCGGCGGCGACGGCATCGCGGTCCTGCACCGCGCGACGCAGCGCGGCATTGTCGAGGGTCAGGCGACGCAGGCGGGGCACGGTGCCGACATAGTCGCCGACGCGGTCGATGCCGTTGCCCAGCGCATCGAACGGTGTGCGGACGGTGGCCCAGAACGGCGCGACCAGATCGGTCGCCGCACCGCGCAGACGCGCCGTGTACGCCGGGTTGACCCGGCTGAGGACGAGTAGAAGCAACCCCGTGGCCAGCACGGCCCCGGTGACGACGGCACCGATCAGCGCGAGGTTCTGCTCGCGCCGGGCAAACGACATTCGGCGCTTCTGGGGCCAATCCATGCGCCGGGCACCGCGGTCAGGCGGTGGTCAGGACGCCGCGGTACATCGGGTCCTCGAGCGCACGTCCGGTGCCGAGTGCGACGCAGGTCAGCGGATCGTCGGCGACGGTGACCGGCAGCCCGGTCGCCTCGCGCAGGACGTCGGCGAGTTCGCTCAACAGCGCCCCGCCACCCGTCAGGACAATGCCCTGATCGACGATGTCGGCGGCGAGTTCGGGCTGGGTATTCTCAAGCGCGAGGCGGACTCCTTCGACGATCGCCGACACCGGCTCGGCGAGCGCGTCGGCGATCTGCGCCTGATTGATCGTGATTTCCTTGGGGACGCCGTTCATCAAGTCGCGACCCTTGATCTCCATCGTCAGCCCGACGCCGTCCTTGGGCGCGCGGGCGATGCCGATCTGCTTCTTGATCCGCTCGGCGGTCATCTCGCCAATCAACAAATTATGGTTGCGGCGGACGTAACTGACGATCGCCTCGTCCATCTTGTCGCCGCCGACGCGGACGCTGGTGGTGTAGGCGAGGCCGCGCAGGCTGAGCACCGCAACCTCGGTTGTGCCGCCGCCGATGTCGACGACCATGCTGCCGATCGGTTCGGTCACCGGCAGCCCCGCGCCGATCGCGGCGGCCATCGGCTCCTCGATCAGATAGACGGCGCTGGCCCCGGCATTGGTCGCCGCGTCGCGGATGGCGCGCTTTTCGACGCTGGTCGACCCCGACGGCACGCAGATGACGATTTCGGGGAAGCGGGGGAAGCGCGATGTGTGCACCTTGCTGATGAAATACTTGATCATGTCCTCGGCGACGTCGATGTCGGCGATGACGCCGTCGCGCAACGGGCGGATCGTCTCGACGTTGCCGGGCGTCTTGCCCATCATCAGCCGCGCGTCGTTGCCGACCGCCTTGACCGTCCGGCGACCGGCGATCGTCTCGATCGCGACGACCGAAGGTTCGTTGAGGACGATGCCGCGCCCACGGACGTAGACAAGGGTGTTCGCCGTACCGAGGTCGATCGCCATGTCCTGCGACAGGAACGAGAATAAGCGGCTGAAAATCGACATGGTGGACGGCTGACCTGTTCAGCGCGAAGCGGGCGGCCTCGCGTCGCCCGCGTCTACGCGGGCTAGGTCGATCTTGGCAAGAAATTGGTGACGTTGTCCGCCGACGCTGCGGCGGACGCACCGATTCGTGCGGTCGATGCGCAGGCAGTCGTCACGTCACGGGGGGTAGCTCGTCGGCTCGGGCGAAGACGACGCCGGGGCGGGAGCGTTCGTCGACCGTCAGGGTGAAAATATCCGGCCGGGAATAATGCCCGACAACGTCGAGATCATAGCGGGCGCGGATCAGATCGTCGGGATCGATCTCGGCGGTCAGCAGGCCGGTTTCATGCTCCAGCGGTCCGGCGAGCACGTCGCCGAGCGGACCGACGATCATGCTGCCACCGGCAATGAGCGGGCGATCGGCTTCCCAATGCTCGACTGTCGTGCCGAGTTCCGCCGGGGATGGCTGAACCTGGCAGCAGCTCACGACAAAGCAGCGCCCCTCGTGCGCGATGTGTCGCATCGAACTCCGCCAGATGGCGCGCTCGTCAACGGTCGGCGCGCACCATATTTCGACGCCCTTGGCGTACATGGCGGTTCGAAACAGGGGCATGTGATTTTCCCAGCAGATCGCCGCGCCGAGCTTGCCGGCTTCGCTGTCGACGACCGGCATCGTCGAACCGTCGCCCTGCGACCAGATCAGCCGTTCGGTTCCGGTCGGCATCAGCTTGCGATGCTTGGCGACGACGCCGCGCTGTGGGGCGATGAAGACGGCGGTGCAGAACAGCGACGATCCCGCGCGCTCGATGACGCCCACGACCAGCATGCTGCCCGTGCGGCTGCTGAGTCCCGCCAGTTCGACCAGCTCCGGTCCGTCCATATCGATCGCATTTTTGTAATAGCGCGCAAATGCCTCCCGACCTGCGGGGAGGCGAAAGCCAAGCCGGGTGCCGAAATGCTCGCCCTTGGGATAGCCGCCGAACAGGGCCTCGGGCATGACGACGAGCCGCG
>JBBRQR010000180.1:0-6044 GCA_038226115.1 Sphingomonadales bacterium
ACGGACGATTATGTGACGATACTGATCGGCTATGCGCGTGTCTCGAAAGCGGACGGCAGTCAGGTGCACAACCTGCAGCGCGACGCGTTGACAGGCGCCGGGGTCGATCCCGGCTATATCTATGAGGACAGTGCTTCGGGGCGACGCGATGATCGGCCCGGCCTCGCCGCTGCCCTGAAGGCCCTGCGCGCGGGCGATACGCTGGTCACTTGGAAGCTCGACCGGCTCGGTCGCGATCTTCGCCATCTCGTCAACCTCGTCGGCGATCTCACGACCCGCGAAATCGGCTTGAAGGTTCTCGCCGGCGAGGGTGCATCGATCGATACCACGACCGCCAACGGACGGCTCATTTTCGCAATTTTCGCCGGCCTCGCCGAGTTCGAACGTGAGTTGATCGTCGAACGGACCAAGGCTGGTTTGGCGTCGGCGCGTGCGCGGGGCCGACATGGCGGACGACCGTTCAAGATGACACCCGCCAAGCTGAGACTGGCCCAAGCGACGATGGGCAAGCCGGAAACCAACATAGCCGAGTTCTGCGCGGAATTGGGCGTCACCCGGCAGACGCTTTACCGGCACGTCACGCCGGATGGTCAGATCAGGCCGGACGGCGAAAAACTGCTCGGGCGTAAGTCGAAGATCGAACGAGCGGCGCAGGCCCGGGCTCCAGAGGCGAAACGCGATGCAGCTAACTAGGCGCTCGCTTATCGCAGGCACTTTGGCGATCTCATCGACGCGCGCACTCGCCATCAGCCCAAGCGCGCCAAGTGCGCTTCGGTATCAGTCGGCCATGATCTCGATCGGCGAGAACATGCCCGCGCTCAGAGAGGACGAGACTTACTACGCTCTCCTTGCAAGCCTGCACCTGCGTACATCGCGTCGTGAGGTCGAGGATCAGTTGAAGCTGTCGTCGGCGCAGATGCAGACCCGACTGGACGCTTTGGTGCAGGAGGGGCTGGTCCGTAAAGATAGGCGAGGTAGTTTCTGGCCGACAGTTCCCGTCATAACTGTTGCAGACTCCAACCGGTACTTCCGTGCCGATCCGATTATCGTACGGCGCACGGCCGACGCAATTATGCTCAACGTATCCGAGCTTCAGCGGCACTTCGCCGACCTCCCCGGATTTGCACACACCTCGTTCGAGGCTGTCACCCTTCTTCTCTTGAGCGATGTCCTGCTCGACAACTGGCAGATAGATCGCGTCGAAACGGGGTTCCTCAAAGCACCCCGGCCTCAGCGCGCTGGGGGCCGCTACTATTATGCCGTTTTCGAGCGGGTGGTCGGTGATCCGGTCGAACCGCTTGGCATCTATGGCAACCATAGTCAGGATGCGGGAGGGATCGGCATCAATCTATACGGCAATCAACGGTACAACGGGCCTTCCAACCTGATCACGCTTTCGGGAGAAGCCTTCGTCCGCGATTTCGGTTTTCTCGTCGGCACCAAAGGTAGCGTCGCACGAGCCGAACTTGCCCAGGACCTTATAGGGCTTTGGCGCAACTCGGACAGGACAGTTTCACCCAAGCGCCTGGAGGGATTGCGCAAGCTGGGGCTTGTCGACGAGCAGGGTCGTACGGCAGTGCCGGTACTTTCAAAAACTGATGATGCCGGCCTATCGGATATGGCGGTCGCTTTCACGCCTTCGCTGCTGGCCATTCTTGAACAAAGCCGTCCCACTCTCGTATCTCAATATCAAGCCTCGCCCTATGCCCTCGAAGGGGTGAGTTTCGCTGAATTCTTTATCTGGTGGTACCACATTTTCTACACGGCCGTGACAAACGACCTTGTAGCGCGCGGAAAAGTCCGAATGCCGCCTCGCGGCGTGATCACCTATCTCAGCCTCGATTAGCCGAGAGCGCCTCGGGTGTCCCGCAACCTTAGCGTACGTTTTTGACCAGCTTCTAACCGGCCCCCCGGAAGCTGGTTCGACAGTGTGTTTGGCGGCGGCGCATCAACCGCCCACGACGCGGGGCAGGGCTCCCTTATCGAACACCACTCGATCAATCCCGCGACGTCGCTGCCGATGGTCGGCAGCATCGATGTCATGAGCAATCCGTTCGGCGTCGATCTCAACCCGCCACATCGCTGGGACCATGGTCATGCCGTTGGGATTGCTGACTCCATGCCGCCGATCGCCAGCTACGATCCGAACCGTGGCTGGTAGGAGGCCACCTGAGGCGTCAGGAACGCCGGGAAGCGGTGATGCGGCGTGTTGTTGCCGCAAACGTCTCTGCGGGCCTCCTGAGCGGCTCTGGCGGGCGTCAGCAAGCATTCGGAGGGGCCGGTGACACGCGCACGCTGGCGGCTCGACCTTGTCTGGCATCGGCGACCCCGGCTTTCCGAAGCGGTGCTGGCGATCGTCGGGGTCCCGTCATTGTGTCTGGCCGGGGCAGGGGCCAGTTTCTATCTCGGAGACGACATATCCGGGATCACCATGCTGCTGCGCACGACGATGCCGCTGGCGGTGCTCGCCGCGATCATCGGCACCCGTCGACGCCAGCTCGTTGCCGCGCTTGACCCCCGAGAAATCCTCGCCCTGCGCGCCGTCCTGTCGCCCGGCGACTGGCAGACTGTCGGCCGCGAGGCACATAAGAAAGCGGCTGACTGGCTTTCGCTGAAGCGCACTGCCACGCTGGGCGATGTGCTGTACTGGCTTGATGGGCCGAAGCGCTCTGCCGACTATGATCTCCGCCGGCGTGCCATCGGTGCCCAGCTCGAGGCGTTCGACCGTTGAGCGGAGCCTTGAACGATGATCCGGGCGACCCGGACAACACCATGCGATACGCGACAGCAACGTGGACGACGCGGTTGTTGATCCGCCTCGATGTCGCCGTGCAGCGCAGGTCGCCGTTGGTATCGATGACCGCCTGCGTCGTCTATCTTGCGGCGGTCCTGCTGGTCGTCGTTGCCAAACTGATGCTCGCTGGCGAGTCTCTGCAGGTCGTCTACGCCGCGATGATGCTGTTCATCGCGGTGGTGTGGTGGATGACGGGCTGGATCGGCGACCGGCTCATTCATCGCCGGCATCGACGCCCGGCCCGGGCGGACGAAATCGCTACCCTGCGGAACCATGCCCGCGCCGGAACCTGGTCCTGCATTCAGGACGCCGCTGCCGACTGGCGGCATCACAGGCCGCGGGATCCGATCACGATTGCCATGATCCTCGACTGGGAGGCCGACGCAGCGCGGAAAGTTCGCGCTGCCAAGCCGCCGACGATCGCGGAGCAGGCTGCCGCGCGAGCGCAGGCACTGGCGTTTAACTGAGACGCGGACCGTCGACGCGCCACGACGAGGTCCAGGCCGCGCGCTAGCGATCGTGGGTTTGCTGGCTTAGTCGGTTCACGGCACCGCGCTGAGGTGACCCGTGATGAGCTTGTTCATCTCGAACATCGTCGCGGACGGTTTGCCGAACACTTTGGCGAGCGCCTTGTCGGCATTGATCGTCCGCTTGTCGGTCGCGTCCTGAAGCTTGTGTGCCTTGATGTAGACCCACATCTCCTTGACGATCTCGCTGCGGGCAAGCGGCTTGGCGCCGACGATCGCGGCGAGATCGGCTGACGGCTGCATCGGCGTGGCCAGACCACCGGTCGTTTTCCGGGGCGCTGCCGGCTTCGCTTTTGCCGGAGCTTTGACGGGTGCAGCAACGTCGGTTTTCACTGTTACCTTGGTCGGCGTCTTTGCCATCGACTGTCCCCTTTAAATGCAGCACTGCGACCGTAACGAGCCGTCGACGAGACGCAACATGCGTTCAGGCTATCTTGGCGGACGCCGTCTGGTCCGGGCTTTTTACGGGAGCGACGGATTAATCCGCTGACAATGACGCCGCCGGCTCAGCTCTGAAAAGGTGGGGGGCGGCGGACAAGCCGCCGCCCCGATGCCTGCGGGACAAATTATCAGATCGCCCAGTCACGATCAGATTCCGCAACCGCCATGGCATCTGATTTAGGGGCACACACCACGCTATGGATAGCAGGCAGGACGCGGAGGAAAAGATAAGCTAAAACAATAGTGTAGCAGCGTAGCAGGATCGTCGCGAAGCTCACCAAAGCTGGTTCGTGACGTGCTACGCGGGTGCTACAATGCTACAGGCCCCTCAGGCATGGGCTGACCGAGGCGCCGCCCTCGATCTCGATGGCCTCATTTACTGACCCGGCGCGGGCGCGGCGCAGTGACATGGCAGCCTCAGCGACGATGCGTCCGGCGACCCTGTTCGGGCTTGACCGACGCCGGTCGCGTCGTCAGTCGGCGCGGCTGCTTCGACCGAAAGATCACCTCACTAGCGGGGTATAGGCGTCTTCTCGACGAACCGGCGACGATCGACGAACCAGACGAGCATCGCCGTTCCAGCGACGGCGGCACCCGCCCAGCAAGCAGCCGCCAGTCCGGGTGATCCTGCGAAATATTCCGCCGGCAGGCCGGCCAGCAGCAAGGTGACGGTCGCCGCGGCGAGCCGGCGTACGACCGGCCAGTTGCGGCGACGGAACCCGGCGCGCGCTGTGCCGGCAGCCCAGTCGGCCAATCCTTCAGCAGTCGTCAACGCCATGTCATTTCCCCAGCGAAAGCGCGAGCAGTGTACCACGCATTTGCCTGCGGGTCGCCTGACCGGCGTCGGCACCGCCGTCGTATAGGACGCGGCCGAGCGCCTCGCGTCGATCCGGTGGCAGATCGAGACCGACATCCTGGCAGACCGCATCGACGTCGCCGAGCAGCCGGTCGAGCCGGTCCCAGTCGGCCGGACCGTAATGGGCCTGCGGCGTCGTATCCTCGCCCATGACGATCCACTCGGGATCGACGTCATAATCGCGCCGGAGCTTGGGCAGGATGACCACCGGAGGTTCGGCTGCGCCGGTCTCCCACGCATTGAGCGACCGTCTGGAATAGCCAAGCGAGGCGGCGAAGGCTTCCTGCCCAAGCCCCGCCCGCCGACGCACCGCCTTGATCCGCTCGCCTATGGAAGATGTCCCGATCATCTAACGTTACAAGATGTAAACATGTCTTCCCATTCAGAGCTTAAGGCCACATAATGTCATCTTGAAGTGGCGGGCGCTAGCAGGGGCGGTATGGGAGGTCGAAGACGCAGTGGCTAGTTCGCAGCTCAATATCCGACTAGCCGCCGAGCACGATGCCGAGTTCGATCGGTGGGCCAGCGAGCTTGGCGTCGAGCGAGGCAAGCTCGCCCGGGACATCTTCACCGAAGCGCTCGCAGCCCGGCGGGAAGGACGGGTGAGCTTCGAGCAACCGGCCACGCTGGGTCCCGGCGACCTGATCGCGATGCTGGCGAAGGTCGAGCGGGCCGCGATGGAGATCGACCGCATCGCAACCACGTGGGCGAAGCACGAGGCCGAGATGCACAAGCTGGAGCGCGACGACCAGCTGGCGCTGACCCGTGCCCGAAACGAGTTCATGGGGGGTTTGCCCGAGCGCATCCACGCGAGCTTTAATCCGATCCGCAAGGAAATGACGGCGATGGCCGAGCGGATCGAGCGGCAGCCGCGCCTCGATGCGATCGATGACAAACAGCGCGAGCTCACCGAGGCTGTTAGAGCCAATAATCTCGCCATCGAGCGCTGGGGTAGGAAGCCCGCGGTCCACAACAGCTATATCTTATGGGACCGGGAGTGGCCGGGCGGTATCATCGCCATAGCGCTGTCCGTCGCCTGGCTGGTCTGTATCGCCAGCACCTTCGCGTTCGTCATGATCCTGCCAAGGTCGTGGGTTGCGGTGCCGTCGGCGAACCTGCTGCTGGGGGGCGGGGACCAGGCGGTCTGCGCGCTGGTCGACTATCGCATGGCGATCGACACCTGCCGGACGGAGTTCGGCGGCAAGGCCATGACGGTCACCGTCAAGGCCAGGCCCGGTGCGCCGGCGCACCGGCGTTGATTTCGGTCAGCGCCATCGGCTCGGCCGGCGACGCGGCGGGCTATTATGCCCGCGACAACTATTACACCGCCGATCAGGGACATGATGCGAGTGCGTGGGCCGGGGCAGGGGCGGTCGAGCTCGGGCTCGACGGCCCGGTCGATGCCGCCGCCTTCGCGAAAATCCTC
>JBBRQR010000181.1:0-6036 GCA_038226115.1 Sphingomonadales bacterium
CATCCGCCTCGACAAGGTGCCGCCGAAGAAGCCGCCGCTGCTCAGCTGGCTGCTGTTCGGCGCCGGGCCGGGGCCGGGCGAGCCGAGTCACGACTGGGCCGACAAGAACCGCAAGGACGGCGTCGTCCCGCCGAAACGCGCGGTCAAATGCGATATGTGCGCCGGGATCAAGGGCGGCGCGAGTTGCGTCCGCGCGTGCCCGACCGGGGCGGCGATCCGGGTCTCGACCGAATTTTTCGGGCGCGTCGCCAATCGCCATGTCACCGAGGGCTGACGGCGATGGCGAGCTCCGATCGGATCGACTGGCGGCGCGCGCAGCCCGGTCGCACGACGATCGACAGCGGCCAGCTTCACGAAAGCTTCCTCCGCCATCGCAACTTCCGCTGGGCGAAGGTTGCGCTGACGATCTGCGCCATTGCGATCATGGCCTATGCCTTTGTCGACCAAACGCCGCGCGCCGGGGGCGGGACGTGGCTCGGCTACCTGCTCGGCTCGGTCGGCGTCGGGCTGATCCTGTGGCTGACGCTGCTCGGCTACCGCAAGCGGGCGATCACGCCGGGGCGGTGGTCGTTGAAGGCGTGGACCAGCGCCCATGTCTATCTTGGCCTCAGCCTCGTCGTCATCGGCACCCTCCACACCGGCTTCCAGTTCGGCTGGAATGTCCACACCCTCGCTTATGCGCTGATGCTGATCGTGATCGGATCGGGCCTGTACGGCATCGCCGTGTATGACACGCTGCCCGCCGCGCTCAGCAACAACCGCGGCGAGGTCACCCAGCGGCAGATGCTCGACAACATCGCCTCGATCGACCGTCAGCTCCACGATGCCGCGCTCCCGCTTGCAGGCGACGAGGCCGCGATCGTCCAAGGGTCGATCGACGGCACGAGGCTCGGCGGCGGCGTGACCGAGCGGCTGACGGGGCGGGCGCGTAACTGCGGCAATCGCCGTGCGCTCGACGCCTTCGCCGCGCTGCTGCCCGCCGCAACCGGCGAGCGCGCCGAGCGGCTGCACAAGATCATTCTGCTGTTCGAACGCAAGGAGGCCGCGCTCGGTCTGGCGCGGCGGCACATCAGTATCCGCGCCCGGCTCGAAATCTGGCTGTTCGTCCACGTCCCTGCCACCTTCGCGCTGATCGCCGCGCTAATCGCGCACGTCGTCAGCGTCTTCTTCTACTGGTGATGGCGTGACCTTCGTCATCAAGCAGATCACGCAGCGGGCCGGCGGCGGGACGATCGAGCGGACCAAGCGGCTCGACCAGAATATCCTCATCGTCGGGCGCGCGGTCGATGCCGATATTCAGCTCGCCGACCTTGCGGTTCAGCTTCGTCACGCGCGTGTTCGCGACATCGGCAGCGGGCGGGTCGAGGTCGAGCCAATCGACGGGGCAGCGGTCCAGATCGACCGCAAGCTCGTCGGCACCGTCCAGCTTTCGCTCTCGCGCGCTCCGGTCGTCATCGTCGGCGGCGAGAAGCTCGAACTTGGGCCGGGCGAGAATGACGGCGAGATCGCGGTCAAGGTCGAACGCCTCGAAGTCCCCGGCGAGTTACGCGACGAGCGCGCAATCTTTACCCTCAGCCGCGCCCTCCCGACACGGCGGATCCTCGCATGGGGGATGATCGTCGCTGTCCTCGCGATGTTCCTCGCATGGCCGATCCTTGCCCCGCACCCTCCCGCCGTCGCTGCCGCCGGGACCGCTCAACCGGCCGCGTTTCATCCCGACCAGACGTGGGATGCCGGGCCGCTGTCGCCGCCGCATGCTTTCCTGTCGAAGAACTGCGCCGCCTGTCACGACAAGGCGTTCGTGTCGGTCACCGATCAGACGTGCCTGTCGTGTCATGCCGGCAAACAGGTAGAAAAGAGTCCCTTCGCCGTTCTGCGTGACCACGCCGACCCCAAGCGCCTCGTCGCCTCGCACGGCGACATTCCCGGCTTCGCCGCGCGCCTCCGCACCGCCGTCGGCCCGTCGTTCGGCCTCAAAGAATGGAGCTGTACCGGGTGCCACAAGGAACATGTCGGAGCGGACACAACGCCGGTGTCGAGCGACGCCTTTTGTGCCGGGTGCCATGCGAGCATGAAGGCGCGACTGACCGATACGAAGCTGGTCAACGTCGCCAGTTGGGATAGCCACCCGCAATTTCGCCCCCTCATCACCGACAATAGCGGGGCGTCGCCAAAGCTGACCCGGATCGTTCTCGACGGGCGGCAGCAGGAAGACACCGGTCTCAAATTTCCCCATGCGCTCCATCTGAGCGGCACCAACGCGGTCGCGCAGATGACGCGGCGGCTGGGGGAGCGCCCCGCGGCCGATGGCGGCAAAAGCCAATACGCCGGGGCAGCACAGCTCGGCTGTGCCGACTGCCATCACGCCGACCCGACGGGAGTTCGTTTTGTCGAGTCGACGATGGAGCGCGATTGCGCCGCGTGCCACACTCTCGCTTTCGCTGCACAGAATGGGACGGTGCGGACGCTGCGCCATGGCGACCCGAAACAGGTTATCGCCGAACTACGCGACTATCTCAAGCTCCACGGCGGGGCGGCGGCGCCGGTCGGGCGGATCCAGGTCGGGCTCGCCGCCGCTGGCCGCACCGCGACGCGCGCCAGCGGCGGTGACCGCATTATCCGCGCGGTCTTCGAAAAAGGCGGCGCGTGTTACGACTGTCACGTCATCACCTCGACGGGGCCGCTCGCGTATACCGTCAAGCCGGTCACGTTCACGGCACGCTACCTCGCGCGCGGCTGGTTCAGCCATGCCGATCACGCGACTGCCGCCTCGCCGTGTGCCAGCTGCCACGCCGTCGCCACGACGAATTCATCGACCGCGCTGCTGCTGCCGGGGGTCAAATCGTGCCAGACGTGCCACGCCGTCCGCCCAACCGCGAGCCAGGTCGCATCGCCATGCTCGAGCTGCCACAGCTATCATAACGGGGCCGGTGCCCCGGCGTTCGTGCGCACCGAATCCGCCGAGCCGGGCCGGTTAACCACCAAGACGGTGGCATCGGCAATTGACAAGCCGTCGCCGGCAAAGCCTGATACGGCGGGGATCGTAAGCGCCGCGACTGCGGGGTAGGGGGCGACTTTGGGGATAGAGCATCGCGCGGAGCCGACGGCCAGCGCAAACCAGCTGTTTTTCGCGCAGATCACCGACCTGCATATCGGCTTCGAGCAGAGCAATCCGTTCGAGGCCAATCAGCGGCGGCTCAACGACGTCCTTGCGCTGCTGGTGGCGATGGACCCGCGCCCGGCGTTCGTGCTGGCGACCGGCGACCTCGTCGAGGGCGGGTCGGTGGAGGATTACCAACGCCTGCGCCGCAGCTTCGACCCGCTCCCCTTCCCTATCTACTGCTGCCTCGGCAACCACGACAAGCGCGGCCCGTTTGCGACGATCTTTCCGGAAACACCGACCTTTGGCAACGCGGTGCAATACGCGATCGACTACCCGGCGCTTCGCATTCTGATGCTCGACACCATGAGCGAGGAAAGGCACGGCGGCGACTTCGATGAACGGCTGGCCGACTGGCTCGACGCCGAACTCACCGCGTCGCCGCGACCAACCCTGCTGGCGATGCACCACCCGCCGGCACCATCGGGGATCGATTGGCTGACCACCGACACCGACGAGCCATGGGTCATCCGCCTGCGCGCGGTCGTCGAAAAACACCACGCCAACATCGTTGGCATCCTCGCCGGTCATTATCACCGCCCGATGATGACCGCGTGGCCATATGCGACGATCTTCGTCTGCCCCTCCGTCGCCCCGCGCGTTGCGCTCGACCTCCGCCGGATGGATGCCGACCACCCCGACAACCGGGCGATGATTGTCGACGAACCGCCGTCGTTCGCGTTGCACCGCTGGGCCAACGGCGCGCTGACGAGCCATATTGGGGTCGCGGCGGAGTACACGGTGTTCGCCCGCCACGACGAACGGACCAAGGCACTGGTTGCCGGGCTTCTCGCTGAACGCCACGGAACACCGTCGCACGCTGCCGCACAATCGGTCCGGATCTAAGGCCCGACCACGAAGCGGACGGAGCTCAGTAGACCTTATCGGCTGGCAACCTGCGTCGCGCCGGTGACACGCCAGATCGTGTTGCCAACATCGTCCGCCACCAACAGCCCACCCAGATGATCGATTGTTACGCCGACCGGCCGTCCCTGGGCGTCGCCCGACGGCGTCAGGAAACCCGTCAGCACATCGACCGGCGCGCCCGCCGGACTGCCCCCGGCGAAGGGCACAAAGATGACCTTATACCCCGATAAGGGCTTGCGATTCCACGACCCGTGCTGGCCGATGAACGCACCTTGGGCGAAGGCCGCGGGAAGCGCCTTGGCTCCGGCAGCAAAGGTCAGGCCGAGCGAAGCGGTGTGACTGCCGAGCGCATAATCGGGCTTGATCGCCTTGGCGACGAGGTCGGGGCGTTGCTCCTTGACCCGCGAATCAACGTGCTGCCCGTAATAGCTGTACGGCCAGCCGTAGAAACCGCCGGAGGTGACGCTCGTCATATAATCGGGAACGAGGTCGGACCCGATCTCGTCACGCTCGTTGACGCTGGTCCATAACTTGCCGCTGACCGGCTCGAACCCCATCCCGTTGGGGTTCCGCAGCCCACCGGCAAAGATCGCATGCGCGCCGGTCTTTGGGTCTATCCGCCAGATCGCCGCCCGGCCCGCCTCGGCCGCCAATCCGCGTTCGCCGACATTCGAGTTCGACCCAACGGTCGCGTACAGCGTCGACCCATCGGGGCTGGCGATGATGTTCTTCGTCCAATGGTGGTTGATCGTCCCCGCCGGAAGATCGACGACCTTGACGCCCGGCGTCGTGATCGAGGTCGCACCGGGCGTGTAGGCGAACTTCAGGACGGCATCGGTGTCAGCGACGTATAGGTCGTTGCCGATCAGCGCCATGCCGAACGGCGAGTTCAATCCTTTGAGGAAGACCGTTTTAACATCGGCAACGCCGGTGCCGTGCGTATCGCGGAGCAGCGTGATGCGGTTGGGGCTGGGGACCGTCGCCCCGGCGCGGCCCATGACCGCGCCTTGGACCAGGCCGCGCAACCCTTTGCCGTCATCGGGCTTGGGCGGGGCATTCGTCTCGGCGACGAGAACGTCGCCATTGGGCAGAACATACATCCAGCGTGGGTGATCGAGCCCGGCGGCAAAGGCCGCGACCCGCAACCCCGCGCCCGCGACCGGCTTCGCGCCAGCCGCCCAAGGGTGCGCCGGGGCGATCTGCATCGTCGGGAACATCGTCGGGTGCGGCGCTGGCAGGGTCGGATTGGCCCCGAAGCCCGCTGATGACGGGAGCGTCGCCTTCTCCCCGCATGACGCGAGGGCGAGCAAAAGAAGCGGAGCGAAACGACGCATCGTAATTCCTTGAAGCGGTTCGATAACAAGACGGTTCATAGCGTCACCCGTTCCGTTTAGCACATCGCGAGAATCGCCGCCGCCATTGCGTCGGGCTCGGCGAGCGGCAGGAAATGGTCGCGCCCGGCGAAGCACTCGACGAGCGTGTTCGGCTGTGCAGCGATCGTCGCGGCGTCGGCTGCCATCACGGTGGTGCGTTCGATTGCATGGAGCAGGGTCAACGGACGGGTCCATGCCGCGACGGCGGCGGCCATGTTATTGCTGACCGCCGCGAAGGTTGCTGCCTCCCACGCCGGGGCGCACGCGAGTTCGACCCCGCCATCGGCGCGGTCGCGGACGCCGCCGTCGAGATAGGCGCGCAGGTCGTCGTCGTGCCACGACGCGAAAACGCCGCGCCCGCGATAGGCATCGGCCATTGCGGCGCGCGACGGCCACACCGCCCGACGCCGCGCCGCCTGCGCCGACATCGGATTGGCAAGCGAGGCTTGCGGCCACGAGCCAGCCGCGGCGAAGGGTACGAATGCCGGCTCGATCAGCACGACACCGCCGACGGCGATGCCCAGCCGCACCGCGACGTCGAGACTGACCGTCGCTCCCATCGAATGCCCGGCGAGGATCAGCCGACGGGCAGGCGGCAGCGTCGTGAGAAGTGCGACAAGGTCATCGCCGTAGCCA
>JBBRQR010000182.1:0-6035 GCA_038226115.1 Sphingomonadales bacterium
CCTTTCGCCCCGCCTTCTCCGCCAGTCCCGAAACGCCCTCGCGCCGAACCAGTTCGGTGCGGAGGTCGGCGAAGCTGAGGCCGGCGTCGGCGAGCAGGACGGCGAGGTGGAAGATCAGGTCGGTTGCTTCTCCGACCAGTGCGGCGCGGTCGTCGCCCATCGCGGCGATGACCGTTTCGACCGCCTCCTCGCCGAGCTTCTGGGCGATCTTGGCGCGGCCCTTGGCGGTCAGTTTGGCGATGTACGATGACGCGGGGTCGCTGGTGCGGCGTTCGACGATGGTGGCGAATAGTCGGTCGAACGCATCGGTAGAGGCAGCGTCGGTGGGCACGCTCATGTTCGCACCACGATGCCCGCCGCCGCGAGCGCGGCCTTGGCTTGCGCGACGCTCGCCTCGCCGAAGTGGAAGATCGATGCCGCGAGCACAGCGCTCGCATGGCCGTCGATGACGCCGGGCGCAAGATCGCCGACCCCGCCGACGCCGCCACTGGCGATGACGGGCACGGGCACGGCGTCGGCGACGGCGCGGGTGAGTGCGAGGTCGTAACCGCATTTGGTCCCGTCGCGGTCCATGCTGGTCAGCAAAATCTCCCCCGCGCCGCGCTGCGCTGCCTCAATCGCAAAGGCGACGGCGTCGATCCCGGTTGCGGTGCGCCCGCCGTGGGTGAAGATTTCCCACCGCCCGGGTGACACGGCTTTCGCGTCGATCGCGACGGTAATGCATTGTTCGCCGAAGTGGCGTGACAGCTCGCCGATCAGGTCGGGGCGCGCGACGGCGGCCGAGTTGACCCCGACCTTGTCGGCCCCGCTGAGGAGCAACGCGCGGACATCGTCGACCGTCCGCACCCCGCCGCCGACGGTCAGCGGCATGAAGCACACGCTCGCGGTCTTGCGGACGATGTCGAGGATCGTGCCGCGGTCCTCGTGCGTCGCGGTGATGTCGAGGAAGACGAGCTCGTCGGCCCCAGCGGCGTCGTACGCACGCGCCGCCTCGACCGGATCACCGGCGTCAGTCAGCCGGGTGAAGTTGACGCCCTTGACGACGCGACCGGCGGCGACGTCGAGGCACGGAATGACGCGGACGGCGAGGGTCATCCCGCGAGAGTCAACGCATCGACCAGCGTTAGCCGCCCGTCGTAGATCGCGCGCCCAACGATGACGCCGGTGATGCCCGCATGCGACCGCAGCGCGGTGATGTCGCTCGCCCCGGCGACGCCGCCGCTGGCGATGACCGGGAGCGTGGTTGTGGCGGCGAGTGCGGCGGTCGCGGCGACGTTGACGCCCTTGAGCAGCCCGTCGCGCCCGACGTCGGTGAACAACAGTGCGGCAACCCCGGCATCGGCGAAGCGCGCGGCGAGGTCGGCGACTGCGACGGTTGAAACACTCGCCCAACCCCGGGTCGCGACCATGCCGTCCTTCGCATCGACCGCGACGACGATCCGCCCTGGCGCGGCGGCGGCGGCGGCACGGACGAGATCGGGGTCGTCGAGGGCGGCGGTTCCCATGACGACCCGGGCGACGCCGAGCCCGAGCCAGCGGTCGATGTCGGCACGGCTGCGGATGCCGCCGCCGACCTGGACGCTGCCCGGAAAGGCGGCGACGATCGCTTCGACCGCGCCCGAATTGACGCCGCTCCCCGCAAACGCGCCGTCGAGGTCGACGACGTGGAGCGCTGTCGCGCCGTCGGCTGCAAAGCGCGCCGCCTGCCCCGCCGGATCGTTGGCATACACTGTGGCCCGCGCCATATCGCCCTCGGCAAGGCGGACGACCTGCCCGCCCTTAAGGTCGATCGCGGGCCAGATGGTGAAGGGACTGGTCCTCGTCACGGCTTCCACCCGAGAAACCCGCGCAAGACGCTCAGGCCGAAGCCCTGGCTCTTTTCGGGGTGGAACTGGACGCCGAGGATGTTGTCGCGCCCGACGATTGCGGCGATTTCTCCGCCATGGTCGGTCGTCGCGATCATGTCGGCGGGGGAGTCGGCGACGAAGCGGTAGCTGTGGACGAAATAGGCCCTCGCGCCGCGCGCGACACCGGTGAGCGCGGGGTGGTCGCGGGCGAACGCCACCGTGTTCCATCCCATGTGCGGCACCTTCAACGCCGGGTCGGCAGGGACCAACCGTTCGACCGCGCCGCCGATCCAATCGAGTCCCGGAAAGACGCCGTGCTCGCGCCCCTCGGTCGCGAGAAGCTGCATGCCGACGCAAATGCCGAGGAACGGGACCCCGCGCGTGCGCACAGCGGTGGTCAGTGCCGCCTCGATCCCGCTCGCCGCGCGCAACGCGCCGATGCATTGGCCGAACGCGCCGACGCCGGGGAGGACGATGCGGTCGGCGCGCGCGATCGCCGCTGGCGACGACGTCACGGTGATCGTCGCCGCGCCGTCGGCAGCAACGCGCAGCGCGTTATCGACCGAACACAGATTGCCCGCGCCGTAATCGATCACGACGACGTGCTCGGTCACGCCGGATTGCCCGCGGCTCCACCGGTCGCGACGCCCCCCAGCGTCCCCTTGGTCGACGGGATGGCGTCACCTTTGCGTGGGTCGAGCGTCACCGCCGTCCGCAGGCTCCGCGCGACGCCCTTGAAGCAGCTTTCGACGATGTGGTGATTGTTGACGCCGTAGAGCGTCTCGATGTGGAGAGTGATCCCGGCGGCACCGGCAAAGGCGGCAAACCATTCCTTGAACAATTCGGTATCCATCTCACCGAGTCGCGGCTGGCTGAACGCCGTCTTCCACACGAGATACGGGCGTCCCGAAATGTCGAGCGCGACGCGCGTCAGCGTCTCGTCCATCGGGATCAGCGCGTCGCCGTACCGCGCGATGCCGCGCCGGTCGCCCAATGCCTTCGCCACCGCCTCGCCGATGGCGATGCCGCTGTCCTCGGTCGTGTGATGCGCGTCGATGTGGAGGTCGCCCTTCACCGCGACTGTCAGGTCGATCAGCGAGTGGCGCGACAGCTGCTCGAGCATGTGATCGAGGAAACCGATGCCGGTGCTGACCGAATAAACGCCAGTGCCGTCGAGGTTGACGGTGACATCGACGCTCGTCTCGGTCGTCGCGCGGGACACGGTGGCGGTGCGGGTCATCGTATCGGGCTAGAACATGGCGCGCGGCGGGGCAAGCGCGTCAGCAGCACACGCGCTGGCCGCCGACCCATGTCTGGAGCACCTTCGTCTGCCAGATACCGGCGGGCGGAACGGTCAACACGTCGCGGTCGACGACGATGAAGTCGGCCCATTTGCCCGGCGTCAGCGTGCCGACGCGGGTTTCGGCGTGCGCGGCGAATGCGGCGGTGGTGGTAAACGCGGTCAGCGCCTCGATTCGGGTCAGCTTTTGCGTCGGCAGCCAGCCACCCGGCGGATTGCCGTCATGATCCTCGCGCGTCACCGCCGCGTGGAGGCCGAAGAACGGGTTCGGCGCTTCGACCGGGAAGTCGGACCCGAACGCCAGCCGCGCGCCGGTGTCGAGCAGCGTCCGCCACGCATACGCTCCCGCCAGCCGCGCCGTCCCGAGCCGCGCCCCGGCCATGTTCTTGTCCGATGTCGCGTGAGTCGGCTGCATCGACGCGATGACGTGCAGGCTCGCAAAACGCGGCAAGTCGGCGGGGTCGACGATCTGCGCGTGTTCGATCCGCAGGCGCACACGATCGCGGGTGGCGGCGGGCACACCGGCGAATGCGTCGAGCACCTGCGCGTTCGCGGCGTCGCCGATCGCATGGATCGCAACCTGAAACCCGCGCGCCGTGGCTTCGTCGACCCAGCCGCGCAACGTCGCGTCGGGGTGAAAGCGCAGGCCGTGATTGCCCGGCGCGTCACTATAATCCGCCTTGAGCCACGCCCCGCGCGAGCCGAGCGCACCGTCGGCGTAGAGCTTGACCCCCGGCAGCGACAGCCGCTCGTCGCCCGACCAGCCGATCGGGCCGCTGGCTGCGATCGTCCGCAGCGCGTCGATGCCGCTCGCCATCGCGGTGATCCGCGTCGTCAGTCGGTGGCTGCGGTCGAAGTCGTGGTACAGCGCCCATGTCGCGGGATCGGTGCCCATGTCGGCGACGCCGGTCAGCCCGACCGACGCCATGATCGCCAGCGCCTTGGTCAAGGCTGCAGCGTTCTCGCCCGGAGTCGGTGGCGGCAGGTGGCGCGCGACGATGTCCTTTGCCGCGTCGACGAACACGCCAGTCGGCGCGCCCCTGCCGTCGCGTTCGATGCGCCCGCCCGCCGGGTCGCGCGTCGCCGCTGTGACCCCGGCGGCGGCGAGTCCGGCGGTGTTGGTCCACCCGGCGTGGCCGTCGATGCGGCTCAGATAGACGGGTCGGTCCCCGACGACGGAGTCGAGTTCGGCGGCGGTCGGGAAGCGGCCCAGCCGCCAGGTTTCCTGGTTCCACCCGCCGCCGACGATCCAGCGCGCTTGCGGGTGGGCGGCGGCGTAGGCCTTGACCAGCGCCAGTGCCTGCCCAAGCGATTTCGTCCCCGTCAGGTCGACCGACAGCGCGGCAAAGCCCAGCTCCATGACATGGCCGTGTGCGTCGATCAGGCCGGGCATAACGGTCGCCCCGCCGACGTCTATACGCGTTCCGGCGGGTGGCGCGACCCCGGCGGCCAGTGTCGCTTCGACCCGCCCGTCGTCGCCGATGACGAGCGTCGCGAACCGCGCAACCGCGCCGTGGTCGTCGAGGGTGATGCCGTTGGCGTTGACGATGACGGTGCGCGCGGTCGCCGACGCGGCGGTCAGCGCGAGGGCGAGGGCAAGAAGAACGCGCATCGTGGCTCCTGACGGTTAGGGTCGGAGGTCGGGCGGCATCGCCTCGTTCGCCAGCAATGCGACGGCGTCGGCGAGCGGCAGCACCCGCTGCTCGCCGCCGCCCAACGGGCGGAGCGCGACGGTGCCCTCCTCCGCCTCGCGTCGCCCGACGACGATCAGGTACGGGACGTGGGCGAGGCTGTGTTCTCGGACCTTGTAGTTGATCTTCTCGTTGCGAACGTCGGTTTCGGTCCGCAGCCCTGCCTTCGCCAACGCCGCCGCGACGTCGGCAGCGTAGCCATCGGCGTCGGACACGATCGTCGCAACGACCGCCTGTACCGGCGCGAGCCACAGCGGGAAGCGTCCGGCGTGGTGCTCGATCAAAATGCCGATGAAGCGTTCGAACGTCCCCAAAATCGCGCGGTGGAGCATCACCGGCTGGTGGCGCGCGCCGTCCTCGCCGACATAGCTCGCGTCGAGGCGGTCGGGCAGGACGTAATCGAGCTGGATCGTCCCGCACTGCCACGTCCGCCCGATCGCGTCGGTCAGGTGGAATTCGAGTTTGGGCGAATAAAACGCCCCCTCGCCCGGCAGTTCCTCCCACGCATATTCGGGGCCGGCGCGTCCCGCCGCGCGGACGGCGTCGCGCAGATCGCCCTCGGCGCGGTCCCACATTTCGTCGGTACCGAAGCGTTTTTCGGGGCGCAGTGCGAGCTTGATCGCGTAGTTCTCGAAGCCAAGGTCTTTATAGACGCGGTCGAGCAGGTCGCAGAAAATCCGGACCTCGTCGACGATCTGGTCCTGACGGCAAAATATATGGCCGTCGTCCTGCGTGAACTGGCGGACGCGCATTATGCCGTGGAGCGCGCCGTGCGGCTCGTTGCGGTGGCAGCAGCCCATTTCGGCCATCCGCAGCGGCAGATCGCGGTACGACTTGATCCCCTGACGGAAAATGAGGACGTGCGCCGGGCAATTCATCGGCTTGAGCGCCATCAGATCGCCCTCCCCGGTCAGGACGGGGCCTTCGTCGTTGGTGCCGGGAACCTCGTCGGGGACGACGAACATATTCTCGCGGTATTTACCCCAATGGCCGCTCGCCTCCCACTGGCGCGCGTCCATCAACTGCGGCGTCTTGACCTCGACATAGCCGCCGCCGTCGATCGCGCGGCGCATGTACGCCTCGAGCTGACGCCAGATCATATAGCCCTTGGGGTGCCAGAAGACGCTGCCCTGCGCTTCGGGCTGGAGGTGGAACAGGTCCATCTCCGCCCCGATCCGGCGGTGGTCGCGCTTCGCC
>JBBRQR010000183.1:0-6019 GCA_038226115.1 Sphingomonadales bacterium
ACGTCACCGCGAACGGCGCCTGTGCTGCGCCCTTGAAGGCATCGGTGCTCATGGTCGACATCGACTGCGTGCCCGCCGGGTCGGTGGTCCAGGCCGAACCGATGAACGGATAAACCACCCGGTCGATGCGCAGGATGCCCGCCGTCAGCGCCGTGGCGACGCTCGGATCGACGGTGACCCGGTGGCAGCGCAGCCCATCGCCATATTGCGTCGATGTTGACAGCGCGGTCGACCAATAGGTTTTGACCGTGGTGCCGTCGGTGACGAGATATTTGACGGCGGCGACTGGCTGATTGCCATTCGGACTAAAGCCGAACACCAGAACTTCGACATCGAAGGTGCCGCGCTTGAGCAGATACGGCACATCGCCCCAGCGGCTAATCGGTGCCGGACAGGCGACAGTGGAATTGTTGGTGACCGCGATCGGCCCCGCTGCGGCTTCGCCCGTGCGCCAGCCGGCGAGCGCCGTGAGCGTAACCGCATTGTCAGTTGCGTAGATCCAATCCGACAATGCGATGCGAACGACAAAAGAGCCGGCCGAAGCCACAGTCTCATTGGGTAGCTTGGGCTGTAGCACGCCCGCATTCGTCGGCGGCAGCGCTACCCGCATGAGCTTCGTGGCGATAAAGCTCCGCGCCCTCGCGGAGTTAGCCACCGCGACCCCACCGCTCAAGTCGAACCCCGCGTGGGTTGAGGTGAGCGTCAGCTTGGGTGTCACGCTCGGCGTGAGTGGGTAATCGCTGTCATAGTTGACACCGCTCGCCGTGCTGTTCGTGCCGCTGATCGTCAGCGCCAGAACGTAGCCGTTGGCCTCAATCTGTGCCGCCGTAATTGCCACTGATTAGACCAGCACGTAGGTCAGGCGACCGCCAACTGCGGCGGCGGCCGAGAGATTGATGTTGAGCGCCGTGGCGGCGGTGCCGGTGAACAGTCCGGCGGGATTGTGCGGCTCGGCGATGCCGCCATTGGCACCGAACGGATACGAGCCGGTAAGCGCCGTCGCGCCGTCGAGAAACTGAACGCCGGTAGCCGCCGCGCAAGCGAGCGACAGACTTAGCACGCGAATCCGCTTCCCCGCCTGCGCAGCGACAACGACGGTACTGCCCGCTGCGGACGCGACGATCGGCACCGAAACCGGCGTGACCAGATTGCCGGCACCATCGCTGATGCGCGGGTCGCCGAATGCGAGCGTCAGAGCCATGCCGTTGACGCCGCGGGCGCGGTCGTAGGTCGCGCCGTTGAACAGCGCGGGAGCCTCGAGCGGCACACCCGTCGCGGTTACGCCGTCGCCGCTGACGGTGCGCTGGCGGTCAAAGCTGGTGCCATTCCAGAGGCTGTTCGAGCTAGCGAGGATTCCGATTGAAGCCTGTCCGTCGCCACTGGCGGATCGTTGACGATCGTAAGTGCCCGCGCCGTTCAGGATAAGTCCGACGCCCCCGGTCAATAGTCCGTAGCTGCCGGTAAAGACCTGCGCGTCGGTGTTGTGCAGCAATTGCACCGCGGCCTTGTTCGCCGGCGTCGTCGGATCAGAAATCGCGACCGACGTCTGCGTTATCGCGGCGCCGGTGGTGTCGCACGCGACGTAGCCCTGAATGCGCTTGTTGGCCGAATAGACGAATGATTTGAGCGAGAACGTGCCGCTTGAGGCGTCAATCGCGCCAATATCTGCGGCATCGGACAAAACTGTCATGCGGTGTTCTCCCTATGCCAGCAGAAGCGCGGCGGGTGATCGGAAGTCGAAAGTCGTGCCAGTCGGCAGGCTTACCGGTGCTGGATTGAATGCCATGAGGCCGCCGAAGAGTGCCGACGCCGAACGGAAGTCGAAGGCAACGCTGGTGATCGGCGCGACCACGCCCGCCAAGCCGACGAAGCGAAGCGCGATGCTGCCGATCGAAAATTGACCCATCAGAAAAGCAGGACGATGCCCGTCGCGGTGCTGGCTGCGGCGATGCGCTTGGCCTTGATCGGATGATAGGTATTCGCGGCGACGCCCATCGTGACGGGCACCGTGTCGCCGACCGCGGTGATGACGATTGAACCTGCACCGGTGACGTAAAAACCCTTCACGTCGACCGCAATGTCCTGATCCTGAACCGGCCAAGTTGACAGCTGGCGCGCCGGATAGTCTGGCGTGTCGCCGTATTGGACGTTTGTACCCATCGCCTTACTCCCTGCAGGTCAGATAATTATTTTCGACCAACGGGTCTCACCGTGCGATTCGCGCATGGTTTTACAGATCGCAGCGCTTGTGAGGCGCTGAAACCCGCAGAAAACCGTCGATGTGTGGAAACGTGGGCGCTATTTGCCCCGCGGGAAATGTCAATCTCATACTTCGTTACGCTCGTCAAGCGGGATCGCAAACGATCAGTGAATGCCGCTTCGGCTTGTGAAGCCCCTCGAGCCGATCAACGTCGGCGAGTTCGACCAGGCCGTCGCGGATAATTCCGAGCCGGGCCGGGGGTAAGCGCAAGCTGCGGATCTCGCGAAGCGTGTTCGCGAGCTTTCGGCGCGCGTCATCGGCGAGGCGCAGTTTTCGGCGCTGGACGTCGGGCGCGCCGACGCCGCACTCGAGCTTGCGCTGCTCGTACAGTGCGCGCTCCTGGCGAGTATCGGCTTGGTAACCGCTCATCAGCTCGATCAGCCAGCCGGGATCGTTGTCGCCGTTGCCGTCGACACAAATCTGATCGACGAGCCGCTTCGCGGTTATGCCGAGCCTACAGATCGCGCGGTCGCGCGCCTGAAAGCGGTACTCGGCGATCACGTCCTTCGCCTCGTCGGTAATGACCGTGACCTTCCGGCCGCTGGCGCGGGTCATATCCGAATATGCCCCGACGTGACCGCAAACCGGGCCGTAGCGAAACCAGTAGGCGGCGGCGTAGCGACGGCCGGCATCGCGAAGCAGGTCGGAAGCGAAGCGCGCGCCATCGAGGCACCCCCATGCCCACAAGCGCCCGATCGTGTCGGTGCATTCCTGCTCCGGCATGCCGTTCGACTGCGCGGTGCGGCGCTCGGCAACGACGCTACTCGGTCGAATGCGGCGGCGACCGGTAGTGTCGGAAAGCCGGGCGAGCTGGTCGTCGGCGTGCCATTGGCCGTCCGCGATCAGCAACGCGGCAACCCGGTCGCGCTCGGCCGCCGTCAGCGTGCCGAGCGCGTCGCCCTTCATTGCTTTTATGCTCATTTCGTCGCTCGCTTGCCAAATGTCCGCTCGGCCAATTGCTCGATCAGCTTCCGGTCCGCCCATGTTCCGAGCCAATCGCCGCGTAGGCAGATCGTCCCGTTTGCAAGCCAGGCTCGGCGGCACTTGGCGCGGACTTCGGCATCGCTGGCCGGACCGGATGCGACGTGTCGCGAGAGGCTGGATTGGACGCTCATCAGGCCGACGCGGCGGCTATCGCGCGCATTTCGGCTATCGCGGTGATCGCCGTTTCGCGCGGCACGCCCATTTGCAAGTATTCCTCAAGCGTTGGCAGGTGCGCCGGTCCTTCGGGAATGCGTCGCCGCGATGTCGCGTCAGGCGTCGGATGCTTTTCACCGAGATCACGCGCCAACTTCGCCAACTGCTCGCCGACGAACTTGTATTCGACCGCCGAGATACGACGCTCGATGTCCTGAACCGCCGCCTCTTTGGCTGCCATCCGCTGCAGCCGATTGAGCCGCCGACGCCGCGCATAGAACTCCGGCTCGACGTAGCCTCGCAGTTCCGACGGTCCCGGCCGGAACCTGTTCGACGTGTCGCGCACGGCCCGCTTCGCCGCGGCAAGGATCAGGTCGCCGGGCAGATCCTCGAGCGCGATGTCGTAGGCCATAAGCACCGCGGAGCCGATCGCCTGCTCGACGGCCGGTGCCGGCTTAGAGCGGATCAGCGAGATCGCCAGCGTCCGGTCGTTCTCGCAACCTGGCGCGCATTCGGCCTGTGCGAACTTGATCGCGGCGGGGAGCAACGGGCCGAGCTGATCCCATTGCGCCCGGGTGAGTTGCACCGGGTCAACCGATTCCAGCGCGCTCCAAACGCTCGGCGAAAGCGGTGGAAAGGCCATCCCCGGAAGGCTTGGCGGGGTAGCGATCTGTACGGCTGGAAGCAGCATGGGGTTCTCCTTTTCGCTGTGCGTTAAAGTGCCTGATTGGTTTATCGAAGCGGCGCATCGAACTGGTCGGATCGTGCGAGTTTTGGATGACGCCGCGGATTGCCGGGAGCATATCGAGGTCGGGGTCAAAGCCTTCGGCGAGCCACGACTTCACGATGTCCGCCGTCGAGACGAGCGTGCCGGGAGTGACGATGGCGCGAAAACCAGCGGCATCGCAAAGTCGGGTCGTCAGGTCGAGCAGCGGTTCTTGAACGACGATCAAATCGCGCGCGTCGCCCGCGCTTTCAAACGATCGATCATCTTCTTCTTTCTTACTTACGTCCCGTCCCGTCCCGTCAGCGGGGACAAACACGGGACGTCCCTGTTCCGTCCCGTGGTTGTCCCCGTCAATGTCCGCGGGACAAATGAGATCGGACTGTTGATTTTGCTTAGGTTTGTTCGCACGCCATGCCGCTTTCCGTGCGCGCTCTTTCGTGCGCTTTTCCCATGCGATTAAAACTTGAGCAGCTAAAAACTTAGAATAAAGTCGGCCATCGCTGCATTTCTCAAATCCGCGAAGAGCTTTAACGCGCATTTTTCGCCACGATTTCACGTCGCGTCCGAGGTCCGCAAGGCGTGCCAGCGAAGCATCGTCATCCGGCAACGACCCGGCCGGAACTTGATTCCATGCGGCCCACCAAAGCGTAACGCCAGCGCGCCATTCGCCATCGGTACACGTTGCGTTGAAGTCGGAGCCGAAAAGGTGATTGCCGAGCAAAGGCATATATTCAAGCCCGCGCAGATCGCAATCTGTTGGCGTTAGAGGCGCGGGAAGTTGTTCTGTCATCGCGCCACCCAACTCTCTAACGAACGACTTCCCTTTGACCAATTACAGGGTCCACAACAGGCAACTAGATTATCGGAATGGTTTGTTCCTCCGAGCGCGCGAGGAACGACATGATCGATGTGCATTACGTCTGCGGTATCGCCGCAATATCGGCATGTTGATTTATCGCGCATCAATATGAGCGCTCTCGCCGCGCGCCAAATACTACCCTTGTTCCATCTGCAAGGATGAATGCTCCAATTTACGTGTCGTTCGGCAACTGAACTGTACGGAGCGATGGAGTCGCGCTCCTTTTTGCAGAACTCGGCGATGACATTCTCGAGCGCTTGGACCTCATCGGCGGTCGCCCGCAGCTTCCGCGAGATCCACGGCAGCTCGTTCGGAACGCGGCAATTGGGCGACCGCCACATGAGAATGAGCAGGTCCATATATAGCCCGCGCTCGACCCGGCTAAGGTGCGCGGTGTCGGCTATCCAAGCGTCCGTAAACAGGGGAAGCGAGACGTAATCAGCCATGTCGAGCACTTCGCCGTTCGGGCTTCACCGGCTCGTCGAAGGCGTCGGTTGGCGGGCTCTCGCCGTCGGGAATATGCATCGCCATGATGAGGCCGATCCGCCGCCAGGTGGACACGCGCTGCGCACCAACGGGGCTCTGTTCCTGATACCGGATCAGTCGCTCGAGGTTGAAGCTCTCGACGTCGGACAGCGCCCGGTAGCGCGACAGCTTGTCGAGCGCGTCGATGGCGATCAGGCTGACTTCGCCGGTGCTCATACCGCAATCCGATGCGCGGTGATGGCCTCGACGGCGGCGATGCGCTCGCCCAGCCACCGGACAACGGGAACAGCCATGCTATTGCCGAGCGCCTTATAGCGCGGGCCGTCTGCCATTATTCCGTTGCGGTAAGGGACCGCCGTGTAATCGTCGGGGAAGCCTTGCAGGCGTTCGCATTCGCGCGGAGTGAGGCGGCGCACGGCGCTGGCGGCGACATAGCTGCGGCTTGATCCGCCAGACGCCGCGCGGATATTGGCAGTCTCGTGCGGCCCTTCAAACTCGGCGCCACCCTCGCGGCCGCGCATATCATAAGCCACCGCAGGAACATGCGCCG
>JBBRQR010000184.1:0-5973 GCA_038226115.1 Sphingomonadales bacterium
AAGGGGTTGAGCTCGATCGCTGCCTTGCGGCTGGACTTGCGTAATCATCGCAAGATCGTCGTGATCGACAATCTGATAACCTATTGTGGCAGTCAAAATTGTGCCGATCCCGAATTTCTCATCAAGGCGCGATACGCCCCGTGGGTCGATATCATGCTTCGCTTCACGGGCCCGGTCGCGCTGGAAAATCAGGCAATTTTCGCAAGCGCGTGGACGGTTGAAACCGGAGAAGACCTGACCGACTGGATCGAACAGGCCGAGACGCCGCCGCGCGATGGCGATGTGCTTGCGATTGCGTTCCCGACCGGTCCGCTGTCGGTCAAAGGGGCGATGTCCAACGCCTTTGTCAGCGTGATCGTGGCGGCTCAGGATGAAATCGTCATCTCGACGCCGTATTTCATACCCGACCCGCCGTTGCTGGCGGCGATCCTATCGTGTGCCCGGCGCGGTGTGCAAACCACGCTGATCTTGCCGATGTGCAACGATTCCCGCGTTGTCGGCGCGATCAGCCGTTCGCTCTACCCCCAACTTATAAACGCCGGTGTGCGCGTCTTTGAATATCGCGGGGGGCTTCTCCACTCCAAAACGCTGGTTGCCGATCAAACGATCAGCCTGGTCGGGTCAGCCAACATGGATCGCCGCAGTCTCGAGCTGAACTTCGAGAATAATATTCTCCTTTATTCGGCGGAGGTCAGCTGCCTTATTCGGCAAAGACAAGCAACCTATCTGGCCTCGTCCGTCGAAATTACGCGGGCAGATATCACCAATCGCTCTTTTATCAGCCACTTTTTCGCAAATATCATGACGATGGCGAGTGCCATTTACTAACACCGGAATACCGTTCGAGCACAATTACTTGAATAGTGATTTAGTCGAAATACGCAAAGCACGGACACCACGACCGGCCGGTAAAATCGGTAACCATGGGACGACACTGTGCAGGAGAAGACAATTCATGAAATTTTCCAGATCAGCATTCTACTGAAGGGAGCCCATGCGATCGTGGAGTGCGTCGGAGGTGTTATTATCGCCTTCGTCAGCGTTGGCGCGATCAGGTCGGTCATCGATCGCATCACGCACGACGTCGCCATGGCCGATCGTCGAGCTTTTTTCGCCACGCATCTTTCGCACTGGGCGCAAGGTTTCTCGCCTCAGTCGAAACAATTCTACGCGGTCTACCTGCTAAGTCATGGTGTCGTTAAGCTGTTCCTCGTGATCGGCCTGCTGCGCGGGAAGCTGTGGGCGTACCCTGCCTCGCTCATCGCAATCGGACTATTCATCGTTTACCAAATCTATCGCTATACCTACACTCACGGTATCGGCCTTATTCTTCTGACGGTCTTCGATATCTTCGTGATCGTTCTCGTCTGGCATGAATACAGACTGGCAAAGCGCCACATTTCACCGACTTAGCCAACGAATGTCGCTTAGGCCGAACGGTCAGCGGACACTATCGCCAGCAACCGCGCGTCGCGAACACGATCGCGGCGGTCGCCTCGCCGTAACCCGTTGCAGGGCGGCTGCGAACATCCCATCTCATCGGTAACGATATGGGAGACGATCATGCCGAACGCGATTATCGACGGACTCAAAGGCATTTTCGCGCCCGAACCCGACGCGGTAGCAACATCCGCAGATGCGTCCGCGGTCGCGGACGGTGCCAAGTCCGACACCGACTGGCGCGCCGAACTCGCGCCCGACCAGTACCGCGTTTTGCGCGAGCACGGCACCGAGCGCCCCGGCACGTCGCCGCTCAACGGCGAGAAGCGCACCGGCGTATTCGACTGCGCCGGGTGTGGCACGCCGGTCTACACGTCGGAAACCAAGTACGAGAGCGGTAGCGGCTGGCCGAGTTTCTTCGCGCCGATCCCCGGTGCCGTCGCGACGACGGTCGATCGCAGCCTCGGCATGACGCGCACCGAAGTTCATTGCGCCAAGTGCGGCGGCCACTTGGGCCACGTCTTCGACGACGGCCCGCGCCCGACCGGGCAGCGCCACTGCATCAACGGCGTCGCGCTGACCTTCGCCCCTACAGCCGGAGAATAAGCCCCTCGACCGGATCGACGTGGCCGGCAACCATTGCGGCATAATGGGTCGTGACGGCGGCGTCGCCCGCCGCTTCGACGAAGCGCAGCCACGGTGCGGTCGCGGCGATGAAGGCGGTCCAGCCGGCGGCGTAGCGCTCGTTGAAGCCGCCTGGAGCGTGGTCGCGCATCCGTGTGGCAAGGTGGGTCGGCGCGAAGAAGAACTCAGGCCGCACCCCGGGCAGCGCGCCGTCGGCATCGGCCACGCCGACATGGGTGTCGCCGACGACAATGCTCTGACGCAGGGCGTCGCCGAAGTGCGTGTGGACCGCGCGGCGGAGCACCCGGTCCCCGGCGAAATCGACGTAGATCGATGGGGCGCGCGCGACTGTCGGCAGCTCGTCATAGACGCAGACCGACGCGTAAAGCCCGGTCGCCGCGACGAACGCCCGGTTGCGCGCCGAGGTCAGGCCGACGACCGTCCGCCCCTTCGCCAGCAGCCCCTGCGCCATGCCCAATGCAGTCTTCGACGACGCGCTCGACAGGACGAACGTCTCGGGGGCGTCGCCGTAGACGTCGGACAGCAGGAACGACGTCAGAAACAACGGGCGGAACAACGCATAAGCGCGCTCGTCGCCGACACTGGCATCACCAACATCGCCGCGCACGATCTGATAGCCGTTATAGACCGCCGCCAGTCCCGCGCGATGCGGCGCGCCGTCGACCAGCCCGCCCGCCGTGACCTTGACCGGAGCGAGGACCGCATGGTCGGCCATCGGCCAATAGCCGTACAGCCGCGTGCCGACCGCAACCCCGGCACACTGCGACGCGACGACGTCGGCAAACCCCCATACCGGGACGATCCCCCAGCCGTCGGGAGCGGGGAAGAAGTCCCAGTATTTCATATCGACCCCGTGCGCGGCGTAGGTGATGTTGTTCGCCGTCAGCGCGAAGCGGTCGACGCGGCACAGGATCTCACCGTCGGCGAGCGTCACGTCGCGCGTCGCGACCTCGGTGCGCGCAAGGTCGTCGCGCGCGACGCGGAATTCGGTGATCTTCGACATGTTCGTCTCCCCACGGCGTCGTCGCTCGACCCTATCGCGCATCTGGCGTGAGGTCGATGTTAAAGATATTTGACAACGCCCTGCGCCCACTTTATCCATGTCGAATATCTTTAACATGGAGCGCCCAATGTCCTTCCGCTACAAAAGTGCTTTGCTGACGTTGATCAGCCTCGTTGCGGCATACGCGTATTACTTCGTTCGCGTCGCTGCGGGGGTGCCTGGATCAGGGGCTGTCGTCCTGCTTGCCGGGGTCGTGATCGCGACCGTCGTTATCCAGATCGTCGGACTCGGTGTAATCGCGGCGACCTCGGCGGACCGCTATGCGCCCATGGACGAGCGCGAACGATCGATCGACCGGCGCGCCACGGTCGTCGGCTATTACCTCCCCATCGTCGGTGCCTTGGGAGCGGCGGCTACGCTTCATCTCGGTACGAGCAAGGCCGACATGGCCAACGCCATCCTCCTCGCGATCGTCGTTGCGGAATGCGTTCGCCAAGCGGTGTTCGTTACGCTCCATCACCAAGCCGGTTGAGATGCTGCCGATCGCCAATAGCGTCCGCGCGCTGCGCGAGGCGCGCGGTATGACCCAGAGCGAACTCGGCGTGGCAATCGCGATGACGCGGCAGACGATCGCCGCGATCGAGCAGCGCCGCTACTCGCCGTCGCTCGAATCAGCATTCAGGCTGGCGCGCTTCTTCGGTGTCGGCCTCGAGCCGCTGTTCGTCTGGGACGACAGCGAACGATAGGGGCCAGTGGCAAGGTGCGCCGCAGCTTGGTATCATCGCCACTGGAATTTCTGGGTGCGGGCGTTGGCCGAAGGGGAGATGAGCGACCATGACGGACGAAATTTTCGGAGCCTGGACCCTCGTCACCGCCGTCATCGACGACGGCACGGCGCGTCACGACCTGTACGGCCCGCGCCCGAGCGGCCGCCTGATCGTCGATCGCTCGGGCTTCATGTGCGCGCTGTTATCGAGCGGCGAGGACATCGCGACGGCAGCGGGGGCGCCGCTGACGATGGCGTACACCGGACGCGTCGCCATCGACGGCAACCGCTTCGTCACCACGGTCGATGCCGCGTCGATCCCGGCATGGGTCGGCACCCGGCAGGGCCGCGAGTTCACGATCGACGGCGACCGGATGACGATCACGACCGCGCGCGGGCCTCACCCGGCGCATCCCGGCGGCGATGTCGTCGGCCTGCTCGAATGGCGGCGCTCGGCCTGATCCGTGCTGCAGTTGCGAAATCGACGATCTTGCGTTAGGAGTTCGCCGCTCGCGTAGCGCCCCGCGCCGCCGCCCACCGAAAGCCCTTGTCTGCCATGCCCTTCTCGTCCACCCCTGCGGCCATCGGCGCGGCGCTTGCTGCGCGCGGCTATGCTGCCGCCACCCCGGTTCAGGCCGCCGTCCTTGTCCCCGAAGCGCAGGGCCGCGACCTGCTCGTGTCGGCGCAAACCGGGTCGGGCAAGACCGTCGCCTACGGTCTCGCGATGGCTCCGACCTTGCTCGGCGACAATGAGCGGATGCCGCGCGCTGCCGAGCCACTCGCGCTCGTCGTTGCCCCGACACGCGAACTCGCGTTGCAAGTCGCGCGCGAACTCGACTGGCTGTACAAGGATGCCGGTGGGCAGGTCGTCACCTGCGTCGGCGGCATGGAAATCCGCCGCGAGGCGCGCGCGCTCCAACAAGGCTCGCACATCGTCGTCGGCACCCCCGGCCGCCTCCGCGACCACCTCGAGCGCGGCACCTTGTCGACTGTTGCCATGCGCGTCGTCGTCCTCGACGAGGCCGATGAAATGCTCGACCTCGGCTTTCGCGAAGACCTCGAGGAAATTCTCGACAGCACCCCCGCCGAACGTCGCACGCTGTTGTTTTCGGCGACGCTGCCCAAGCCGATCCAGACGCTCGCCAAGCGTTACCAGCGCGACGCCTTCCGCATCGCCACCGCCGACGCGCGCGAGCAGCACAGCGACATCGATTATCGCGCGATCCGCATTGCGCCGAACGACATCGAGGTCGCCGTCGTCAACACGCTGCGCTTTTTCGAAGCAGGTGCCGCGCTCGTCTTCGCCAGCACGCGCGAGGGCGTCCGCCGCCTCCACGCCAACCTTGTCGAGCGCGGGTTTGCCGCCGTCGCGCTGTCGGGCGAACTGAGCCAGGCCGACCGCACCCATGCGCTCCAAGCCCTGCGCGACCGCCGCGCGCGGGTCTGCGTCGCGACCGATGTCGCCGCGCGCGGGATCGACCTGCCCGATTTGAACCTCGTCATCCACGCCGAACTGCCGCACGACGCCGAAGTCCTCCAGCACCGCTCGGGCCGCACCGGGCGCGCGGGGAAGAAGGGCGTGTGCGTCATCCTCGTCCCCTACCCCAAGCGCCACCGTGCCGAGGTGTTGCTCCGCGCCGCCAACGTCCGCGCGCAGTGGATGGACCCGCCGACCGCCGAAGCGATCCAGGCGCAGGACGACACGCGGATGATGGACGAGATCGTCGACGCCGGTGAAGACCGCGAGGCCGCCGAAACGCTGCTCGCCGCCAAGCCACCGATCGACATCGCCGCCGCGCTCCTCCGCCTGCAGCGCGCCCGCCTGCCCGCGCCCGAGGACCTGTCCGACAGCGGGCCCGCCGCGCGTCCGGGCGCAGGCCAAGACTCTGGCGCTCCCCGCCCCGGCTTCGAGGACACCGTCTGGTTCCGCATCAACGCCGGACGAAACAACAACGCCGATCCGCGCTGGCTGCTGCCGTATCTGTGCCGCCGCGGCCACCTGACCAAGCGCGAGATCGGCGCGATCCGCATCTTCGACCGCGAAACCCGCTTCGAAATCCCGCGCGTCGCCGCCAACCGCTTCGTCGCCGCGCTGCGCAAGACCGACGACGGCGACCCC
>JBBRQR010000185.1:0-5963 GCA_038226115.1 Sphingomonadales bacterium
CACAATTACGATTTCGCGCTGGCGAGCGGCCCGCTCGCCGCCGACTTCGACGCGCTCGGGTTCGCCGACCAGCATCTGTATCGCCGCCGCACTCACCGCGTCGCCGCGAACTGGAAGCTGATCATGGACGCCTTCCTCGAAAGCTATCACGTCACCCGCCTCCACGCGTCGACGATCGGCGGGTTCTTCGCCGACGGCGTCACCACCGGCGACGCGATTGGCCCGCACGCGCGGTCGTGCGTCGGGCGCGCGGAGAAGTTGGACGGTGTCGACTGGAGCGATTGGGGGGCGCTGCGGCGGACGGTGACGTTCGCCTATCAGCTTGTCCCCGGCACGGTGATCGTCGCGTCGCCCGACTATATCAACATCATGACGCTGATGCCGCGCGCCGTCGACGAGACATGGGTCGAGGATTTCATGCTCATCGCCGAACCGCCGCGCACGCCGAAGGCCGAGGCGCACTGGCAGCGGTCGTGGGACCTGCTCGACGGCGGCGTCTTTGCGGGCGAGGATTTTCGCGCCGCCGCGCTGGGGCAGCAGGGCCTCACATCGGGGGCGGTCGACCACGTCCTCCTCGGCGGGCTGGAGCAGGGCGTCGCGCGGTTTCACGGGGTCGTCGCCGATTTCATGGCCTGACGCGCGTCCGTCGCTGCAACGGCAAGTCGAAGCGACGACGGCGGCATGACGCACGGGCTTGCCCCGCGCCGGGTCGCGGGGTTAGCCTTCCGTCAGCGAGTCGGCGGCGGCGGGCGCGCAATGCGAAAGGTCCGGTGACCATGACCTCGACCACCTTCATACTGCTTTCGAGCGCGCTCAGCTTCGGTGCCCCGCTGGCATTTGCTGTCTATGAGATCGTCACCCTGCGCCGCGGCCCCCGCGGCGGCGACGACGACGACCGCCACCCCACCCCGCCGCAGCCGAAGCCATTGCCCGATTGCCTCCAGCCCAAAGTCCTGCTGTCGCGAAAGAAGCTGCGCGAGTTGGCCGACGCCTGATACGAGGGTGCAGCGCTCGGCCCCCGGCCTGCGCCGGAGAGGCCTGACCGATGGATCACGTCAACATCGTTACCCTCGGGCTGCTGCTGTTCGTCGCGTGCGTCGTCGCCATCCTGTCGCGCCGCGTCGGCCTGCCGTACACGATCGGGCTCGTCATCGCCGGGATCGGCCTAAGCGTCGTCGGCTACCGCAGCCAGATCGTCCTGACGCCAGAACTGATCTTCACCGTCCTTCTGCCACCGCTTATCTTCGAGGCCGCGCTCCACCTCGACTGGCGGCAATCACGGCGCGAGGCCCCGCTCGTCCTCAGCCTCGCCTTCGTCGGCACGTTGTTGTCGGCGGGTGTCGTCGCGGTGGGGATGCACTTCGTTGTCGGCTGGAGCTGGCTCGCGGCGCTGATCTTCGGGTCGCTGATCGCCGCGACCGATCCCGTGTCGGTCATCGCGATGATGAAGGAGGAAGGGGCCGAGCCGCGGCTGCGCTTCCTCATGGAATCGGAAAGCATCGTCAACGACGGGGCCGCTGCCGTGTTGTTCGCGTTGTGTGTCGCGGCGATCGGCGGCGGCCCGACCGATCCGCTGACGATTTCGCTGACGGTGGTGACGACGGTTGTCGGCGGGGTGGTCTGCGGGCTTGCGGTCGCGGGCGGGCTGCTGCTGCTCGCCGGGCGGGCCGAAGATCATCTCGTCGAACTGACGCTAAGCGTCCTCGCGGCGTACGGATCGTTCCTCATCGCCGAGGAAGTCCATGTCTCGCCAGTTCTCGCGACACTGGCGGCGGGGATGCTGATCGGCAACCTCCGCAAGCGCGACACGCTGAGCGAGCGCGGCGGCGAGGCGATCGTCCGCTTTTGGGATTTCGCCGCTTTTCTCGCCAACTCGATCGTCTTCCTCCTGATCGGCAGCCGCGAGGCCGAACAGCCATTGCTCGCGATCGTGTGGCCCGCCGCCGTCGGCACCGTGCTCGTCATCGTCGGACGCGCGGCGGCGATCTTTCCGATCACCACGTTGTTCGCCCGCTCGAAGCTCGCCGTCGACGCGCCGACGCGAACCATTCTGTTCTGGGGCGGCTTGCGCGGCGCGTTGGCGCTGGCGCTCGCGCTGGCGGTGCCGACGACGCTGCCCGAACGCGACGTCCTGATCGCCGTCGCCTTCGCCGTCGTCGCCTTCTCGATCTTCGTCCAGGGTCTGACCGTGCCGCGCCTGCTGCGGCGCGGGCGGGCCGAGCCGCCCGCTTGACCGTCGCGCGCTGCTCCCCCACCACAGGCACAAGCGCGGGGGACCTATGACAAGCACCAAACTGACGCGGTTCATCATCATTGCCCTCGTCCTTGGGCTGGGCGCGGGGACGTGGCTGCATTCGGCGTATGACGCCGCCACGGCGAAGGCGATCGCGGCGAACCTGCACATCGTCACCGACGTGTTCCTGCGGCTGATCAAGATGATCATCGCGCCGCTGGTGCTGTCGACGCTGACGGTCGGCATCGCGCACATGGGGGCGGCCGATGGTGGCGCGAGCCTTGGCCGGATATTCGGGCGGACGCTCGGCTGGTTCGTCGTCGCGAGCATCGTCTCGCTGACGCTGGGAGCGATCGTCGTCAACCTGCTCCAGCCCGGCGCGGGGGTCGGGTTGGTGCTGCCCGCCGCCGATGCCGCGACGGGCGTCGCCAAGACCGCGTTCAACCTCAAGGACTTCGTCACCCATCTGATCCCGGCGTCGATCATCGACGCGATGGCGAAGAACGAGGTGCTGCAGATCGTCGTGTTTTCGGTGTTCGCCGGCATCGGCCTCATCAACGTCGGCGCGGCAGGGGCGCCGCTCGTGCGCGGGCTCGAGGCGGTCGCGCAGGTCATGCTCAAGGTGACGGGCTATGTCATGTACGCCGCGCCGTTTGCGGTGTTCGCCGCCGTCGCCGCCGCGATCGCGACCGAGGGGCTGGCGATCGTCATCACCTTTGGCAAGTTCATGGGCGGATTCTACCTCGCGCTGGCGATCCTGTGGGTGTTGCTCCTCGGGGCGGGGGCGGCGGTGATCGGCACGGGGCGCGCGCGGCGGTTGCTGACCGCGATCCGCGAGCCGTTTCTCATCACCTTTGCCACCGCATCGAGCGAGGCGAGCTACCCCAAATTACTCGAGGCGTTGGAGGAATACGGCGTCCCCAACCGCATCGCCGCGTTCGTCCTGCCGCTCGGCTATTCGTTCAACCTCGACGGGTCGATGATGTATTGCGCGTTCGCGTCGCTGTTCATCGCGCAGGCGTATGGCATCCATCTCGGCTTCATGACGCAGGCGGGGATGCTGTTGTTGCTGATGGTGACGTCGAAGGGCATCGCCGCCGTGCCGCGCGCGAGCCTCGTCGTCATCGCCGCGACGCTGCCGTTCTTCGACATTCCCGAAGGCGGGCTGCTCCTGATCCTCGCCGTCGACCACTTCCTCGACATGGGCCGCAGCGCGACCAACGTCATCGGCAACGCGGTGGCAGCGGCGGTGGTGGCGCAGTGGGAGGGGGAGTTGCCGGCGGACGCGGGCGCGAAACCCGCCGGGGTGCCGGTCGCGCTATAGCGGATCGACCGCGAATGGGTCGGGGCCAAAGCGGTTGTCGCCGACGGTGCCGCGTTCGCACAGCCACGCGAACAGCAGCACGATCATTAGAATAGCGCCGATGAAGCAAATTCCGATAATGACGGTCAGCAAGCCGCTCAGTCCGCCGATGTCGAGCGTGTTCTTAGCCATCGTACACAATGCGCGTGCCATCAGTAGCGGTATCGGCACCGCTCCCCACCACGCACTCCGGTTGACATCGTGCAGCCGCCGAAACCCGACGGCGAGCTGGGGGCACAATAAGATCAACGACCAGACGGTCCCGATTTCCTGATTGCTCGTCAGCGTAACCGTTAGCGGGATGCCCCCGATCACACTGACGTGGCGGGTGATTTCCGCCGGTCCGAGGACAAGTTTTTCGATGAACGAAATCACGAGTGAGGCCACAAACCCGAATAGCGCGAACCACCAATTCAGCACGGCGCGACCGACCACTAAATTGCGCGAAGCGGCGCAGCGGCAAGATCATCCATTCAGTCGGCGACTTTTCCATCATTTCCCCCTCGATTATCGAGGCGACGATAGATCGGCGCGGCGGTCAGGCACAGCGTCTATTCGACGAACACCCGCGCCAGCACCGCGCCGTAAATCTCCGTCAGCACGCGCAGGTCGTCGACGCGCACCGCCTCCCCCACCTGGTGCATCGTCGTGCCGACCAGCCCGAGTTCGACCACTGGGCACAAGCGGCGGATGAAGCGGGCGTCGGACGTGCCGCCGGTGGTCGACAGTGCGGGGACGTGGCCGGTGACGTCGCGGACGGCGGCGGCGACGAGGGCGGGGAGCGGGTCGGAGTCAGTGATGAACGCCTCGCCGGTGATCCGCACGTCGAGCGTCGCGGCGGGCGCATGGGCGGCGACGGTGGCGCGGAGCCATGCCTCGAGGTCGGGGCCGCGCTGCCGGTCGTTGAAGCGGATGTTGAGCCGCGCCGATGCGCTCGCCGGAATGACGTTGGTCGCCGGGTTGCCGACGGTCAGGTCGGTGACTTCGAGGTTCGACGCCTGAAACGCCGCCGTGCCGGTGTCGAGGACGCGCGCCTTCAACGCGCCGAGGATCGCGACCAGCCGCGTCACCGGATTGTCGGCGCGGTCGGGGTAGGCGACGTGGCCCTGCGTCCCCGGCACGGTCAGCCATGCGTTCAACGACCCGCGCCGCCCGATCTTGATCGTGTCGCCGACGGTGACGCTGCTCGTCGGCTCACCGACGACGCAGAGGTCGGGGACGTGGCCGTGTTGCTCCATCCATTCGAGCAGCGGCGCGGTGCCAAAGGTCGCGGGGCCTTCCTCGTCGCCGGTGATGATGAGACTGAGCGTGCCGGTGAAGCCGCGCGCGATCGCGTGCTCGGCGGCGACGGCGAAGGCGGCGATGCTGCCCTTCATGTCGGCCGCGCCGCGCCCGGCCAGCCAGCCGTCGGCGACGACCGGCGTGAACGCCTCCCACCCCAGTCCGGCGGGAACGACATCGGTGTGGCCGGCAAAGGCGAAGTGCGGCGCGCCGCTGCCGATGGTGGCGAACAGGTTTTCGACCGGGCCGTCGGGCGCGGTGCCAAAGGTCAGCCGGTGGACGGTGAAGCCGATATGCTCGAGGCTGGCGGCGAGCACATCCTGTGCCCCCGCGTCGACGGGCGTGACGCTGGGGCACGCGATCAGGCGGCGGGCAAGGTCGAGGGCATCGATCATAACGCGGCGGTAGCGGGTCGCGCGCCCCTTCTCAAGGCGGGCGCGGCGCGGCATGATCGCGTTCATGCCCAAGCTCACCCTCGCCGCGATCCCCGAAACGAGCACGACGGGCTATCTGCCGCCGTATGACGCGCTTGTTGCCGGGCGGCGGTACCGCGCGGTCGGCGGCGGGCTGACCGACTTCGGCGCGAATATCGTCACGCTTGCGCCCGGCGCGATGTCGTCGATGCGCCACTGGCATTCGGACGAGGACGAGCTGGTCGTCATGCTGTCGGGCGAGGCGGTGTTGATCGATGACGGCGGCGAACACGTCATGCGCCCCGGCGACGTCGCCACCTTTGCCAAAGGCGTCGCCGATGCCCATCACCTGATCAACCGCAGCGCCGCCGACGCAGTGTTCGTCGCGGTCGGCACCGATCGTCCGGTGACCGATCATTGCACCTACCCCGACTGCGACATGTTATGGAGCGAGGCGACGGGATATGTCGCGGCGTCGTCGCTGGGTGGGGGTGACGCCCTCGCTTATGACGCGGGCTATCTAGTCTACCGCGCCGGAACACCCCCGCCGACGCCGCCGACCTTGTCGAAATAGGCGCGCGCGAACGGGTACGTCTCGGCGCGCGCGGCGTCGGTCCATTCGACCATCCACGGGTGGCTGAGCATTTCGGCGACATACGCGGCGCTGACCTCG
>JBBRQR010000186.1:0-5960 GCA_038226115.1 Sphingomonadales bacterium
GCCGCCGCGAAGGTCGCGTCGCGCTTGCGGAGGCGGTTGACGGTCGCGATCGATACGCCCGTTGCCTTGGCCGCGCCGCGCATCGTGCCGGTCGCGCGCAGCGCCAGCAGGAAACGCGCGCGCTCGGCGGCATCGCTCGCCAGCAGCGACGGCTGAAAGCGTCCCATCGGCGGCCTCCCATTTGTCTGTGTGCGTCGCTGCGTGCCGTCCCCGGCGACCCCGCCGCCACCCGGTCGAGGCCGGTGGGCGGAGTTCTGCAGCATTCCTTATTTATACATAACAGCGTGTCGCTTGTCAAGTGTTTTAACCTGTAGGGTTCGCTTCCTACACGGTGTAGGGCGACCGATCGGGGATTTCGCAGGGAAAATCAGCGCGAGAAATCCTATTTGGCGACAGCCTGCTTTCCTATTTCTGGCGCTGGGGGATGGCTTTCGGCACGAAAAAGTTTTGCCGACGTCTGTGAAAAAAGGTTGGCGATTGGGTGTTTTCGCAGCTTGGTCCGGGCGACGGCTTTGCGCGACGGAGGGGGCGGTGTATTGAGTGACGACCGTGCTACTGTGCCCGGTCACACCGCCCCTCCACCATCGCTGAAGAGCGACGGTCACATAGCTTCGAAGCTATCGCTTTCTCCTCGCGCTATCGTCGCCAGCGGAACGCCCACTTCGTCAAAGGTTTGGTCAAAACCGGTCGTACGGCTAACCACCCCATAGCTGCCGTTCAGCTGCCCCCTCACCGCAGCAAATAAAAATCCGCCAGCCGGTCGAGCGCGAGCAGCAGCACGACCTTCCCCGCGCGCGCCGGCCAGCCGAGGGCGCGTTCGGCAGTCTCAAGCCCCTCGCCGTTGCACACGACGCGCCACAGGACGTCGTCGAGACCGCTGCCGACCGCCGCCGTTGCCGCCGCGAAGCGCGCCTTCGCTGCGATCTGCGCGGTGCTGGCGTCGGTTCCTTCGGGGGCACCGCGCGCGCCGCGAACCGCTGGACCGGCATCCCACGCCATCGTGATGCGCGGGCCAAGCTGGGCGCGGGTGAAATCGGCGCGCAGCCGTTCGCCCGCCTCGAACTGGCGGGCGCTGACCATGCCGCGCCGGACGAGCCAGCCGAGCGGCGATTCGTTCAGGTTGACGGTGACGCGGGCGCGGTCGACGACCGCCGACGGCGGCAGGCGGACCTCGGCAAAGGCGCGGTTGGGACCGGCGGCGGGGATCGCCGATTGCGGCTGCGTCGATCGTGTAGCGGACTTGGCGAGTTTGGTGGCGGGGCGGCGGGCGGCTTTCGGCATCGTCGGCTCCTCTGGCGAATCGGGGCGACTCGGGACGAAAGGTCTTGCCACAAGCGTTCGTCTGTAGGACAGAGTAAACCGCAGCGGTTCAATTCCTACAGGAGACACGTCGTGATCACCCGCATCCGCGAGGTTCGCAAGGCCAAGCGCATGACGCTACACGAGGTCGCCGCCGCGTGCGTGCCGCCGACGACGGCGCAGACGATCGGGCGGCTGGAGACCGGAATGCGAACGGTTTCCGTGGGTTGGCTTAACCGCATCGGCGTCGCGCTGGGCGTCACCGCCGCCGATCTCGTCAGCCTGCCCGACCGCATCGACGTCACCGTCGCCGCCGTCCTCGGCATCGAAGGCGCCGCCGCGCCAAAACGCCCGACCGCGTTATTGCCGCCGATGCCCGACGGCGAAGTCATTGGGATGCAAGTCGAAACCGCGCAGGGCGAATATCGCGCGGGCGACGGCGTGTGGCTAGTGAGGCTCGAACCCAAGGCCTTCCCGAGCGCGCTCAACCGCGACATCCTCGTCCCCCGCCCCGCCGGCCGCTTCGCCTTCGGGCGGCTGGTCGGGGTCGACGGCAAAAAGCTCCAGGTCCTGCCGCTCGAACCCGGCGCCCGCCAGCTCGTCATCGCCGACGCGGCGTGGATCGGCGTCGTCAAGGCGCTGATGCGCGCGCTGTAGGACCACGCCGCCGACGCCCTTGAACAAGTCCGGCGCCGGGGTGGACTTCACCGCCGTCCGCGCCCATTTCTCGTCGATGGCTTCCGCCGCTCCAAGTCACGCCGCCGTCGTCGCTGCACCGCGCCCGATGATCGACCCGTTCGGGCGCGTCATCGACTATCTGCGGATTTCGGTGACCGATCGCTGCGACTTCCGCTGTACCTATTGCATGCCCGAGGCGATGACCTTTCTGCCACGCAGTGAGGTGCTCAGCCTCGAGGAGATTGACCGCCTTGCCTCCGCTTTCGTCGCGCGCGGCACGCGCAAGCTGCGGCTCACCGGGGGCGAGCCGCTCGTCCGGCGCGGGGTGATCGAGCTTGTTCGCTCGCTGTCGCGGCATCTGGGGAATGGCCTCGACGAACTGACGATGACGACCAACGGCTCGCAACTCGCGCGCTTTGCCGCCGACCTCGCGAGCGCGGGCGTCCGTCGGATCAACGTCAGCCTCGACACGCTCGACGCCGCCAAATTCGCGCGCATCACACGCTGGGGCAAGCTGCCGCAAGTCCTCGACGGGATCGCCGCCGCAACCGCCGCTGGACTACACGTCAAGATCAACATGGTCGCGCTGGCGGGCGTCAACGACAACGAGATCGACGCGATGCTCGCGTGGACGGCGGCGCACGGGCACGACCTCGTTCTCATCGAAACGATGCCGATGGGGGCGATCGACGATGACCGCGTCGACCGTTATCTGCCGCTGAAGGCCGTGCGCCGCGATCTCGAAAGCCGCTGGACGCTGATCGACCTGCCCGATTCGACCGGTGGTCCGGCGCGCTACGTCCGCATCGCCGAAACCGGGCAGCGGTTGGGCTTCATCACCCCGCTGACGCACAATTTCTGCGAAAGTTGCAATCGCGTCCGCCTGACCGCGACCGGGCGGCTGTATCTGTGCCTCGGCCAGGACGACATGGTCGACTTCCGCGCGCCGATGCGCGGCGGTCTCGACGCCGCCGGGCTCGACGCGCTGATCGACTGCGCGCTCCTCGCCAAGCCGAAAGGCCATGACTTCGTGATCGACCAGGGCAGCGCGCCAGCGGTCGCACGCCACATGAGCCTGACCGGCGGATGACCGTCGAATGACTGGCGCGATGGCGCTGATGGTGTCGCCGACCCCGCAGGCGGCGGCGGCCGCCGAGCTGCTTCGCCCGTGTTACGACTGGGTGCCGATCCGCGATGCCGAGGTTGTCGTCGTGCTGGGCGGCGACGGCTATCTCCTCCACGTTCTCCACGCCGCGCTCGATGCGCGCCAGCCGCGCCCGATGTTCGGGATGAACCTCGGCTCGGTCGGCTTCCTGATGAACGAATTCCGCGTCGAGGATCTGCCGCAGCGCCTTGCCGCCGCGCGCGCCTATGCCCTTCACCCGCTGGCGATGACCGCGCGGACGGTGGCGGGCAAGACCATCACCTCGCCCGCGATCAACGAGGTCAGCTTGCTCCGTGAGACCCGGCAGGCGGCGAAGATCGAGATCAGCGTCGACGGCAAGGTGCGGATGGCCGAGATTTCGTGCGATGGCATCCTTGTCGCCACCCCGGCGGGATCGACGGCGTACAACCTGTCGGCGAACGGTCCGATCCTGCCGCTCCAGGCCGATCTGCTGGCGCTGACGCCGATCAGTCCGTTCCGCCCCCGGCGCTGGCGCGGCGCCCTGTTGCCACAAAGTTCGGTTGTCGAATTCCGTGTGCTGGAGGCCGCCAAGCGCCCGGTCAGCGCCGTTGCCGATCAGCTCGAGGTGCGCGACGTCGCCCATGTCCGCATCGTCAGCGACAAATCGATCACCCTCGATCTGTTGTTCGACCCCGGTCACACCCTCGACGACCGCATCTTCACCGAGCAGTTCGAGAATTGACGTCTTGTCGGTGCCGGACGCGGCGGCTATAGGCCCCGTTCCATTCCCTGGTAGCTCAGCGGTAGAGCGTTCGACTGTTAATCGAAATGTCGCAGGTTCGAATCCTGCCCGGGGAGCCACACCGCCTTTACGACACCGCCGCGACGACCGCCGCGCGTAACTCGGCGATGCCGTCGCCCTTTTCGGCGCTGGTCGCGAGCAGGTGGGGATAGGCGGCGGGATGCGTCTTCGCGATGTCGGCAACCGCCCGGATTGTCCCGGCGAGCGCGGTCGGCTTGATCTTGTCGCCCTTCGTCAGCACGACCTGATAGCTGACCGCCGCCTTGTCGAGCAGCCCCATGATCTCGGCATCGACCGGCTTGACCCCGTGGCGCGCGTCGATGAGCAGGAGAACGCGCTTCAGCGCCGCTCGCCCGCGCAGATAGTCGAACACAAGCGCCTTCCACTCGCGGACGATGTCCTTGGGGGCCTCAGCGTAACCGTATCCCGGCATGTCGATCAGGCGAAAGCTGAGCGGGTCGCCGACGTCGAAGACGTTCAGTTCCTGCGTCCGCCCGGGCGTGTTCGAGGTTCGCGCAATCCCCGCGCGCCCGGTCAGCGCGTTGAGCAGCGACGACTTGCCGACGTTCGACCGTCCGGCAAAGGCGATCTCGGGCACCTTTGGCTCGGGCAGGAACTCGAGCTTCGGCGCCGACAGCAGGAACTCGACGGGACCGGCGAACACGCGCCGCGCCGTTTCGAGCCGATATGCGAGCGCCTTGGGATCTTCGGGAGCGTCGCTCACTTGGCGGGAACGGGCGTGGCGGGAGCCGGGGTGCGCTTCGTCATCAGCCACTGCTGGAGCATCGTCAGGCAGTTGTTGGTGATCCAATAGACGATCAGCCCCGTCGCATACGGGGCCATGATGAACATCAGCACCCACGGCATCAGCGCGAAGATCTGTTTTTGCGCGGGATCGACCGGCGCGGGGTTGAGCTTCTGCTGCGCCCACATCGACACGCCGAGCAGGATCGGCAGTAAGCCGATGCCGATCAGCGTCGGCGGGGTGAAGGGGATCAGCCCGAACAGGTTGACCGGCGTCAGCGGGTCGGCGACCGACAGGTCCTTGATCCACAGGGTGAACGGCTGGTGGCGCATCTCAGTCGACACGAGCAGCGTCTTGTACAGCGCGTAAAAGATCGGGATCTGCAGAACGACGGGAAGGCACCCGGCGACGGGGTTCGCCTTCTCTTTCTTGTATAGCGCCATCGTCTCGGTCTGGAGCTTCGGCTTGTCGTCCTTGTACCGCTCCTGAAGCTCTTTGAGCTTGGGCTGGAGGATCTTCATCTTGTTCATCGACGCGAACTGCTTGGCCGCGATCGGGAACATGACCGCGCGAATGATGACCGTCAGCCCGATGATCGCCACGCCGAAGTTGCCGAACAGATGGAACAGGAAGTCGAGCAACAGGAATATCGGCTGGGCGATGAACCAGAACCACCCCCACGACACGATCCGGTCGAACAGCGGAATGCCGAGCGCGTCCTTGTACCGCCCGATCAGATTAACCTCCTTCGCACCGGCAAACAGATGCGCGGTCGTGGTCACGCTAGCCCCCGGCGCAACGCTGACGGCGGGGCTGAGATAATCGGTCTGAAAGCGGTTGCCCGGCGCGAGCGCAAAACGCGCGGTCACCGGCGTCTTCTGATCCGGAATCAGCGCCGTCGCCCAATATTTATCTGTGATGCCGAGCCAGCCGCCGGTTGTGGAAAAGCTTTGGGCGCCGTCGTCGCGGAGCTTGGCGTAGGCGACTTCTGAATCCTTCAGCCGCTCGCCGACGACACCGATCGGGCCGATGTGGAGATTTCCGGCATCCTTTTCGGTGCCCTCCCCCAGATGGCTGACGAGGCCCCACGGGCGCAGCGTCAGCGGCAGGGTGCCGGGGTTGGTGACGCGCTGAGTGACGGTGAACAGATAATCGTTGTCGATCGCGATGCCGATCTCGAACTTGCTCCCCTGCGGCGTGGTATACGTCAGCGTCACCGGCGCGCCGGGAATCAGCCGGTCGCTGCTCGCGGTCCACAGCGCATCGGCGGGCGGTGCGTCGGTCCCGCTCCAGCCAAAGCCCGCGAAATA
>JBBRQR010000187.1:0-5951 GCA_038226115.1 Sphingomonadales bacterium
AGTTCGAGGTCGAGGATCGCGCTCGCCTGCGCCTCGACGACGCCGAACGCGGCGTTGAACGTCTCGGCGCGCTTGATCTTGTCGACGAGAGCCTGCGGCAGGGGTTCGCCCGCAGCGTTGACGAGCATCCGCTGCACCTCGGGGGTCGTGAACCAATGCTCGTTCACCTGGCTCGGGAACTCGACGAAGTCGCGCACCGTGTTCGTCCCCGACAGCGTCGGATAGGCGACGTTCGAGTTGAGGCCGTGGAGCGCGTGGCCGAACTCATGGAACATCGTCCGCGCGTCGTCGAACGACAATGTCGTCGGCGCGCCGTTCGACCCGCGAATGAAGTTGGCGTTGTTCGACACGATCGTCGGGATCACACCGTTATAGGTGCTTTGTTCGCGGTAGGCGTTCATCCACGCGCCGCTGTTCTTGCCGGCGCGGGCGAAGGGATCAAAGTACCATAGCCCGACGTGCTTTCCGGCGCGGTCTTTAACTTCGTAGACCGTCACGTCGGGGTGGAACACGGGCAGACCGTCGACCTTGGCAAAGGTGAAGCCGTAAACCTTGCCGGCGGCGAAGAACATTGCCTCGCGGACATGGTCGAGCTGGAGGTACGGCTTCACCTCGTTCAGATCGAGGTCGTACTTCGCCTTGCGAACCTTCTCGGCGTAATAGCGATAGTCCCACGGCGCGATCTTGAAGCCGCCAGCGACCTTGGTGTCTTTGTCGACGAGCGCCTGCATGACCGCGACATCGGCGTGGACCTGCGCCACCGCCGGTTTCCACGCGGCAAGTTCGAGCGCCATCGCGTTCTCCGGCGTCTTCGCCATGCGGTCGGCCAGCACCCAGTGGGCGTAGGTCGGATAGCCGATCAGCTTGGCGTTGGCGGCGCGTAGACCCAGAATCTGCGTGACGTTCGCGTTGTTGTCGGTCGCGGTGCCGTTGTCGCCGCGGCTAGTCCACATGCGGAAGCCCTTTTCACGGCTCGCGCGGTCGTCGGCATAGGTCAGGAACGGCTCCATCGCCGAACGCGTGTTGGCGATCAGCCACTTGCCCGGCGTCTTGCGCTTGACTCCTTCGGCAGCGGCGGCATCGACCTGCGCCTTGGTCAGCCCCTTGAGCTGCGCCGGCGAATCGAGCGTCAGAACATAGCTTTCCTCGTCGGCGAGCTCGTTCTGCGCGAACTTGGCATAGAGGACGCTGAGCTTCTCGTTATTGGCGGCGAAGGTCGCCTTGTCGGCGGGCGACAGCTTTGCGCCCTGCTGGACGAAGCGCCGCCAATAGACCCAGACGAGACGCTGCTGTTCGGGCGTCAGATTCGCCTTTGCGGGGTCTTTGTACACGGCGTCGATGCGGGCAAACAGCTTTGGGTTCTGGGTGATCGAATCGCCGAATGCCGACAGTTTGGGGGCCATCGCGGTCTCGACCGCCGCGACCTCGGGGGTCTTGAGGCTGCCCGACCAGATGCCGAAGAGCGTGCCCGCGCGGTTGAGGCTGTCGCCCGCCTTCTCCAGCGCTACGATCGTGTTGGCGAAGGTCGCTGGAGCAGGGTCGTTGGCGATCGCGTCGATCTCGCGCTTGTCGTCGGCCATGGCGGCTTCGAGCGCGGGGGTGAAGTCGGCGACGCGGACGGTCGCGAAGTTGGGCTCGCCGCCATAAGGCCCGGTCCACGGCGCGAGGATCGGATTGGCTAGAGCGGCCGCGAGTGGCGCGGCGGTGGCGGCAAGGCATGCGGTGGCGACGCAGGCGGTGGCCAGCAGCTTGAATGTCATGTGCGAAGAATCTCCCAAGGGTTGCGCCGATGCTACACCGGAAGCACCGTCTGCGCCTAGGCCATGTCGGGAGTGCCAGACAGGTTCGTTATCGGGGCTTGGGGTTCGAGGGACGAACCAAAGGCGCGAAGTTCATACGAAGTTCACGCCCATTCACGAAATTCTATTTCCTCTTTCTGCCCGTCGCGCGCGGCTGGCGGCGATCAAGCGAGAAGGGAGGGGTCTCATGCGTTTGATATATCATGGTCAACTGACTGTAGGAAAGACGTTTTTGTCGGCGCTCGCGCGTCCGCATGGCCCGCATCGATGGAGCGCGGGGACAGAAAACGACCAGTCTCCGCCCCTACGGTACGACACTCGCGGCCGCAGCGTCGGCTTCTTTTTGAGCGCGTGCGTCGCGCATGAACTTCTGGAAACAGCCGCTCGACCCGCCGGAGCCGATCGCCGAGCACGCGGTCGGGCGCAGATCGGCACCGGCGGTATCGATGTCGCGAACCCGGGCGACCCATGATTGCTCGGGCCGTGCGAATTTCTTTTCGTCGCGCAGCCGTTTGGGAACGCGGTAGCGTTCGGCCTCGGGCAGGCGGGCACAGACGACGATCTCGTCGCCGACGCCTGCGGGGCAGGGGTCGTCGCCGAATACCGCGAGATGGATCTCGGTCCGCGCTGGCGCGGTATTGCGCGCGCCGGCGGCCAGCGCGGGGGCGGCCGTAAAAAACAGAAGAGCTGTCATCCCCGCGCAGGCGGGGACCCATGACCTCGACCATTTGCCGCCGTGCGCGACGGTGCGCGTGGGAACAGCGGTTCGCAGCGCCGACAGTTCGAGGTCGTGAGTGCCCGCCTGCGCCGGGATGACAGAAAAAAGACCGGCCATCGCCCCCCCCTAACGCGCGGTCGGGCGATCGGCCCCCGCCAGCGCCCGCGCAAAGTCGTCTGGGTCGAACGGGCGGAGGTCGCCCATACCCTCACCGACGCCGACGGCGTGGATCGGCAGTCCGAACCGCTCGGCCGCCGCGACGAGGACACCGCCGCGCGCGGTGCCGTCGAGCTTGGTCATCACCAGCCCGGTCACCCCGGCGACCTCGCGGAATACCTCAATCTGGTTAAGCGCATTTTGCCCGGTCGTCGCGTCGAGGACGAGGACGACGTCGTGCGGTGCGCCGGGCATCGCTTTGGCGAGGACCCGTTTGACCTTGGCGAGTTCGTCCATCAACCCACTCTTGTTCTGCAGCCGTCCGGCGGTGTCGATGATGAGGACGTCGCTGCCTGCCGCCCGCGCGGCGTCGAGCGCGGTGAAGGCCAGCCCGGCCGCGTCGGCGCCTTGTTCGCCCGCAATCACCGGCACCCCGGCACGCGCGCCCCAGATCTGCAACTGTTCGATCGCCGCTGCGCGGTAGGTATCGCCGGCGGCGAGCATCACCGAATAATCTTGTTCGGCGAACAGATGCGCGAGCTTGGCAATCGTCGTCGTCTTGCCTGACCCGTTGACCCCGACGACAAGGACGACCTGTGGCCGGGGAAAGGCGACGACGTCGAGCGGGCGCGCGACGGGGGCAAGGACCTTCGCCACTTCGTCGGCAACGACGGCGCGAATGGCGGCGGCGTCGATGCCGCGCGGATACTTCTCGGGTGCAAGCTGCGCGACGATCCGCGCGCTGAGCGCCGGGCCGAGGTCGGACGCGATCAACGCTTCCTCGATCGCCGCGAGCCGGTCGGCATCGAGCGGGGCAGTGGCGATCAGCCCGCCAAGGTTGCCGCCCAATTTGTCCGACGAGCGCGCAAGCCCCGCCGTCAGTTTCGCCAGCCAACCTTTGGATTCGGTCATGGATGCTCCGTCGTCGTCAGGTCGACCGACCCGGTGAAGCTTGTCATCGCCGGTCCGCTCAGGGTGATCGCGTCGCCGTCCCAGCCGATGATCAGCTCGCCGCCGGGCAGCGCCACTGCCACCGGCGACACCGCCCGCCGCGTGCGGATCGCCGCAACCGCCGCCGCCATCGCCCCCGTGCCGCACGCGCGGGTCAGCCCCGCGCCGCGCTCCCATACCCGCAGGTTCAGGTGATTTTGGTCGATGATCTGCGCGACGCCGACGTTGACGCGGTCGGGAAACAGCGCGTCGGTTTCAATCTGGGGGCCAAGGTCGTCGAGCGGCACGGCGGCGGCGGCGGCGACGAAGAACACGATGTGCGGGTTGCCGACATTGAGCGCGACGCCGTGGGCCAGATGGTGGTCGCCATACGGCCACGCTACCGGCACATCGCTGGCGTCGAGCGGGTAGGCGAGGGGGATCGCATCCCACGCGAACTGCGGCGGCGGATAAACGACGGTCGCCGCCGCCGCAGTCGCGCTCGCCGCGAGCAGTCCCCCGGCGGAGTCGATCGTCGATTCGGGGCCAAGCAACGTCGCGACACACCGGGCAGCATTGCCGCACGCCGCCGCCGTGCTGCCGTCGGCATTCCAGATCCGCATGAAGGCGGTCGCACGGCTACTCGGCTCGATCACGACCACCTGGTCGCAGCCCACGCCCGTATGGCGGTCGGCGACCATGACGACCTGCGCGCGAGTAAGCGTCAACGGCTCGGCGCGGGCATCGAATACGGCGAAGTCGTTGCCGAGACCGTGCATCTTGGTGAAGGACCGAAACATCATCGGCATGTAGCGCCGACGATGCTGTGCCGCCAGCGTCTGAACCCCGGCCCTAACGCGCGACGCCCATGCGACTCTCGTGCAGTGTTACCGCCGCCGCCAGCCAGGCCATCGGCTTCTCCCTCGACCAGACCAAGCTCCGTGGGGTCGCGGCAACGGCGGCGCCCGAACCGGCGGCGCGGCGGCGTGCCGGAGCGATCGCTTGAGCCGCGTTGTCGCGTTAGCCGAACACGGTCCTAGGCTCGCGCGCCGTCAGCGGCTATATCGCGCTCCATGAAGCCGGAGCATACAGCATGAGCGCCACCCAATGAGCGTACGCCCGTGGCGCGATATCGTCCGCCGCCAATCGCGGCAGATCATGGTCGGGCGCGTCCCCGTTGGCGGCGGTGCGCCGATTACCGTCCAGACGATGACCAACACCCCGACCGAGGATGCGGCGGCGACGATCGAGCAGATCCGCCAGTGTGTCGAGGTCGGCGCCGACATCGTCCGCGTGTCGTGCCCCGATGTCGAATCGACCGCCGCGCTCAGCACGATCGTCAAGGCGAGCGCGGTGCCGATCGTCGCCGACATTCACTTCCATTATAAGCGCGCGCTCGAAGCGGCTGACGCGGGGGCTGCATGCCTGCGGATCAACCCCGGCAACATCGGCTCGGCCGAGCGCGTCAAAGAGGTCGTCCGCGCCGCCAAGGCCAACGGCTGTTCGATGCGGATCGGCGTCAACGCCGGGTCATTGGACCGTCATTTACTCGAGAAATACGGCGAACCGTGCCCCGAGGCGCTCGTCGAAAGCGCGCTCGAACACGCGAAATTGCTTGAGGACGCCGACTTCCGCGAGTTCAAGATCAGCGTCAAGGCATCCGATGTTTTCCTCGCCGTCGCCGCGTATAATGGGTTGGCGGAGGCGTGCGACTACCCCCTCCACCTCGGCATCACCGAAGCCGGCGGCTTGCAGGGCGGCACGGTCAAATCGTCGATCGGGCTCGGGATGCTGCTGTGGAGTGGTATCGGCGACACGATCCGCGTCTCGCTCAGCGCCGACCCGGTCGAGGAGGTCAAGGTCGGCTATCACATCCTCAAGTCGCTCGGCATTCGCGCTCGCGGTGTCCGCGTCGTCAGCTGCCCAAGCTGCGCGCGGCAGGGGTTCGACGTGGTGAAGGCGGTCGAGCGCCTCGAAACCGCGCTTGCCCATGTCACCACCGAACTGTCGCTCAGCGTGCTGGGCTGCGTCGTCAACGGCCCCGGCGAAGCGCGCGAAACCGACATCGGCATCACCGGTGGCGGCAACGGCAAGCACATGGTGTTCCTCAGCGGCGTCACCAGCCATCACATCGACGAACCCGCGATGGTCGACCACATCGTCGGGCTGGTCGAGAAAAAAGCGGCGGAGATCGAGGCGGCGAAAGCGGCGAAGCTGGCGGCGGAGGCGGGGTTGCTGGTCGCGGCGGAGTGAGTCGGCATAAATACGACCAAAGTTGTTAGGGCGACGCGATGACCGACACCTTCGACCTTTCCCTTACCCGCCACATCGCCGCGTCGCCCGTTGCG
>JBBRQR010000188.1:0-5901 GCA_038226115.1 Sphingomonadales bacterium
CGAGCCACATCAGGAACATCGTCCCGCCGATCAGCGTGATGACGGTCGAGATGCGGAAGAACCAGCCGGGGTCGATGACCGCGGCGATGCCCTGCCCCGCGCCCCAGCCCTCGAGCCCGACGGCGATGCCGTAACCCTGGATCGCGGTCAGCAGCACGGTGCCGTAGCGGGTATATTGGTTGAGCTTCTTGCGCCCGGTTTCGCCTTCTTTCTTGAGGGTCATCAGCGACGGCACGAGGCTCGTCATCAGCTGGATGATGATCGACGCGGTGATGTACGGTGTCACGCCGAGCGCGATTAGCGACATCCGCTGGAGCGCGCCGCCCGAGAACATGTTGAAGAAATCGAGGACGCCGCCCTGCGTCTTGGCAAACAGCGAATTAAGTGCCTCGGGGTCGATCCCCGGCAGCGGCACGAACGACACCAGCCGGAAGACGATCAGTGCGCCGAGAGTGAACCACAGCCGCTTCTTGAGCTCGGTCGCCTTGCCGAAGTTCGCCAGGCTGAGGCTAGCGGCGAGTTGCTGTTGCTGCGCGGATGACGCCATCGGTAATCCCAACTGTCGGCGACCCCCCGGGGGCCAACCCTCTGCGCTGTCTAGATAGGAAGTATCGGGGGCGCCACCAACTACAAACCGTCATCCCCGCGAAAGCGGGGACCCATCACCTGAAGTCGCGAGATGGGTCCCGGCTTTCGCGGGGATGACGACGTGTATGCTAGCCCTTCGCCTTCGCCGCCCGCGCGGCAGCGCGCGCCGCCTTTGCGGCATCGGCATCGATCGCTTCCTTGACCACCGGCACCGTGACGGTGCCGCCGGCGGCTTCGACCGCCGCGATCGCAGCCGCACTGCCGCCCGCGACGTGGAGGTGGAGCGCCGCCGTCAGCGCGCCCTTGCCGAGCAGGCGGACGCCTTCGCGCGCATGGCTGATGACACCCGCCGCGACCAGCGCCGCGCCGTCGAGCGTCGCGCCGGCGACGATCTTGCCGTCGTCGATCGCGCGCTGCAGCGTGCCGAGGTTGACCTCGGCCATGTACTTGCGGAAGATGTTGTTGAAGCCGCGCTTCGGGATGCGCATGTGGAGCGGCATCTGCCCGCCCTCGAAGCCCTTGATCGCCACGCCCGAGCGCGACTTCTGGCCCTTTTGTCCGCGCCCGGCGGTCTTGCCGACGCCCGAGCCGATGCCGCGGCCGACCCGGACGCGCTTCTTGCGCGCACCGGCATTATCTCGAAGATCGTTCAGTTTCATGGTGCACTCGCTTTCGCTTTGGTCGCGCATTGATGGGGGACGGGCCGAGAGCTTATTCGCCTTCGACCTTCACGAGATGCGCCACCTTCTTGATCATGCCGCGCACCGAGGGAGTATCCTCGAGCTCGCGGCTGCGGTGCATCTTGTTGAGGCCGAGGCCGATCAGCGTCGCCTGCTGGTCGGGCTGGCGGCGGATGTGCGATCCGACCTGGGTGATCTTGACGGTTGCCATCTCGATATTCCTTACGCGACCGTTTCGGCGTCGGCTTCGACGACCCGGCCCGACGCATCGCCGCGACGCGACATCAGGTCGGCGATCTTCTTGCCGCGACGCTGCGCGACCGCCTTGGGGCTCGTCTGGTCGGTCAACGACGCGAACGTCGCGCGGATCATGTTGTAAGGGTTGTTCGTGCCGACCGACTTGGTCACGACATCCGCGACGCCAAGCGCCTCGAACACCGCGCGCATCGGGCCGCCGGCGATGATGCCGGTTCCCTGCGCCGCCGAGCGGACATAGACCTTGCCCGCGCCGAAGTGGCCGTACGCATCGTGATGGAGCGTGCGGCCATCGCGCAGCGGCACGCGGATCATCGCCTTTTTCGCAGCGGCGGTGCCCTTGGCGATGGCTTCCGGAACTTCGCGCGCCTTGCCGTGGCCGAAGCCGACGCGGCCCTTGCCGTCGCCGACGACGACGAGCGCGGCGAACCCGAAGCGCTTGCCGCCCTTGACCGTCTTCGACACGCGGTTGATGTGGACGAGCTTCTCGATCAGCTCTTCGCCGCCGTCGCCGGTCGGGCCGCCACGGCCACCCCGGTTGTTGCGATCGTTGTTGCCGCGATTGCCGCCGGGGCCGCCACGGTTGCCGCCGCCGGGACCGCTGCGATTGCCGCCGGGTCCGCGTCCACCACCACCGGGGCCGCCGCCGCCGGGACCGCTACGAGGTTCCATGCCCATGTCTTAAAACTCCAGCCCGGCTTCGCGCGCACCCTCGGCGAGTGCCCGGACGCGGCCGTGGAAAAGGAAACCGCCGCGGTCGAACACGACGGTGGTGACGCCCGCCGCCTTGCTCCGCTCGGCGAGGCGCTTGCCGACGTCGGCGGCGGCGGTCGTCGTCGCGCCGGTGACGTCGCGAACGTCCTTCTCGAGCGTCGAGGCGGAGGCGATCGTGATCCCCTGCGCGTCGTCGATGACCTGCGCATAGATGTGCTGCGACGAGCGGTGGATCGACAAGCGCGGGCGATCGCCGCCCTTGGCGCGGAGCGCGGTGCGGACGCGGCGACGCCGCTTCTCGAAGAGGGAGAGACCCTTGGTCATTACTTCTTCTTCCCTTCCTTGCGGAAGATATACTCGCCGCGATACTTGATGCCCTTGCCCTTGTACGGCTCGGGCTTGCGCCAGCGGCGGATTTCTGCAGCGACCTGTCCGACCTTCTGCTTGTCGGAGCCGGTGATCTCGACCGTCGTCTGGTCGGGCGTCTTGATCGCGATGCCCTCGGGGATCGGATAGTCGACGTCGTGGCTGTAGCCGAGCTGGAGCTTGAGGTTCGAGCCCTGAACGCTGGCACGGTAGCCGACGCCGGTGATCTCGAGCACCTTGGTGAAGCCCGCCGACACGCCGACGACGAGGTTCGACACCAACGTCCGCTGCATGCCCCAAAAGGCGCGCGCCTGCTTGCTGTCGTTCGCCGGCTGGACGCTGATCGCGTCGCCTTCGACCGCATAGGCGATGTCGGGAACCATCGTCAGCGTCAGCAGACCCTTCGGCCCCTTGACGCTTAGCGTGGCCCCCTCGATCGTCGCGGTGACGCCGGCCGGAACCGGGACCGCCTTCTTGCCAATCCGTGACATGACTAGAATACCTGACAGAGAACTTCGCCGCCGACGTTCTGCTCGCGCGCTTCCGCGTCGGACAGAACACCCTTGGGCGTCGAGACGATGACGATGCCGAGGCCGTTGCGGACGCGCGGCAAATCCTGCGCCCCCGAATAGACCCGGCGACCGGGCTTCGAGACCCGCGCGACGTGCTGGATCGCCGGCTGGCCCTCGAAATACTTGAGGTCGATGCGGAGCGCGGCGGCAGGGCCGGTTTCGGCCGCATCGCTGTAGCCGCGGATATAGCCCTCGCGCTGGAGGACGTCGAGCACGCGCGCGCGCAGCTTCGACGCCGGCGTCAGGACCGAGTCCTTGCGCGCCTGCTGGCCGTTGCGGATGCGGGTGAGCATGTCACCCAGCGGATCGGTCATCGACATAACGTTACCAGCTCGACTTGGTCAGGCCGGGGATCAGGCCCTTATTGCCCAGTTCCCGCAGCATGATCCGCGACAGTTTGAACTTGCGATAGACCGCGCGGCTGCGCCCGGTCAGTTCGCAACGGTTGCGCACGCGGCCGGGGGTCGCGTTGCGCGGCAGTTCGGACATCTTGAGGCGCGCCATCAGGCGCTCGCCCTCGTCCTTGGTCTCATCGGCGGCGATCGCCTTCAACGCCGCGAACTTCGGCGCGTATTTCTTGACCAGCGCCTTGCGGTGCTCGTTCTTGTTGACCGAACTCTTCTTCGCCATGGCTCAGGCCGCCTTCTTCTGATCGTCGACCATGCCGGTGAACGGCAGGCCGAAAGCGAACAACAACGCCCGCGCCTCGTCGTCGGTCTTCGCGGTCGTGGTGATGATGATGTCCATGCCGCGGACCTTGCCGATCCGGTCATAGTTGATCTCGGGGAACACGAGCTGCTCCTTGAGGCCCATCGCATAGTTGCCGCGACCGTCGAACGACTTGCCGTTCAGCCCGCGAAAGTCGCGGACGCGCGGCAATGCGATCGTGACGAGCCGGTCGTGGACTTCGTACATCTTCTCGCGGCGCAGCGTCACCTTGCAGCCGATCGGCATGCCTTCGCGCAGCTTGAACACCGCGACCGACTTCTTCGCCTTGCAGATCACCGGCTTCTGGCCCGCGATCAGCGCCATTTCGGCGGCGGCGGTGTCAACCAGCTTCTTGTCCTGCGTCGCGTCGCCGACCCCCATGTTGATGACGATCTTGTCGATCTTGGGAACCTGCATCGGGTTCTTGTAGCCGAACTGCTCGGTCATCTGCGCGCGGATCTTGTCCACGTACAGCTGCTGCATCCGGGTCAGGTTTGCCGCGTCAGCCATCGATCTGCTCTCCCGACCGCTTGGCGATACGCACCTTGCGACCATCTTCCATAATCTTGAAGCCGACGCGGGTCGGCTTGCCCGTTTTCGGGTCTTCGATCGCGACCTTCGACACGAACATCGGCGCTTCGATGCGCTCGAGACCACCCTGCGGGTTCGCCTGGCTCGCCTTTTTGTGGCGCGTCATCATGTTGATGCCACCGACGACGACCTTGCCTTCCTTCGGCATGGCCTTCGACACGACGCCGTGCTTGCCCTTGTCCTTGCCCGACAGGACGACGACCTTGTCGCCCTTCTTGATCTTGGCGGCGCTCATTACAGCACCTCCGGCGCGAGGCTGATGATCTTCATGTGACCCGACGCGCGCAGTTCGCGCACCACCGGCCCGAAGATACGGGTGCCGATCGGCTCCTCGTTCTTGTTGATGAGCACAGCGGCGTTGCCGTCGAAGCGGATCACCGAGCCGTCCGAACGCCGGATGTCCTTCGCGGTGCGAACGACGACGGCGCGATGGACGTCGCCCTTCTTGACCTTGCCCTTCGGCGCGGCTTCCTTGATCGAGACGACGATGACGTCACCGACGCCGGCGAACCGACGCTTCGAGCCACCGAGCACCTTGATGCACATCACCCGCTTGGCACCGCTATTGTCGGCGACGTCGAGGTTCGTCTGCATCTGGATCATTAGATCGATCCTTCTTTCTTGTTACGGAAGATCGTCATCAGCCGACCTTCTCCATGACCTTGAACGTCTTCAGCTTCGACATCGGGGCGCATTCTTGGATGCGGACCTCGTCGCCTTCCTTGATGACGTTGCCCTCGTCGTGGGCGTGATATTTCTTCGAGCGGCGCATGATCTTCCCGTAGACCGGGTGGGTGATCTTGCGCTCGATGAGCACGATGACGGTCTTGTCGCCCTTGTCGGAGACGACCTTGCCCTGGAGAATACGCTTCGGCATCAGGCTTCCTTCGTCGCTACAGCGGCGCGCTGGCCCTGAAGCGTCTTGATCTTGGCGATCGTGCGGCGGACTTCGCGAACCCGCGCCGGCTTTTCCATCTGGCCGGTGGCCGCCTGGAACCGCAGGTTGAACTGCTCGCGCTTCATCTCGCCCAGCGTCGTCGCGATCTGGTCGTCGGTCTGCGGGCGAAGGTCTTTGGTCTTCATGGGTGCGCTCACTTCGTCGCTTCGCCGGTCGGCTCGCCGAGGCGAACGACCGTCTTGACCTTGATCGGCAGCTTCGCCGCCGCGCGCTCGAACGCGCCCTTGGCGACGTCGTGCGGCACGCCGTCGAGTTCGAACAGGATGCGGCCCGGCTTGACCTTCGCGGCCCAGAATTCGGGTGCGCCCTTACCCTTGCCCATGCGGACTTCGGCGGGCTTCGACGTCACCGGCACGTCGGGGAAGATACGGATCCACAGCCGGCCGGCACGCTTGATGTGGCGGCTGATCGCGCGACGCGCAGCTTCGATCTGGCGCGCGGTGAGCCGGTCGGGCTCCATCGCCTTGAG
>JBBRQR010000189.1:0-5880 GCA_038226115.1 Sphingomonadales bacterium
CCGGTCAGCCGCTCGCGCTCGATCAGCGCCATCGCTTGTTCGGCATCCCATTTGCGCATCATCACCAGCTTCGCTCCGGCAAACAGCGAAGGCGACAAGACGGCGTGGCAGCCGGTGGCGTGGAAGAACGGGACCGACAGCAAAGTGCCCTTTTGTGCCGCTGTCGGGTCGGGTGTCGGCGGCGTCTCGCCGCGCCGGAGGTAGCTGCGCGCCGCCGAACACGCGCTCGCGGCGATGTTCGAGACGATATTGCGGTGGGTGCCGAGCGCGCCCTTCGGCTTGCCGGTCGTACCGCTGGTGTAGAAGATCGTCGCATCGTCCTCGGGGTCGAGCGCGACATCGGGCAGCGGGGTGTCGGGCAGCGCCGCCCATGTTTCGGGCGCGCCGATGACGTCTTCGAGGCGGCAGACCAAGGGCCCGAGCGGTTCTTCCGTGCTGCGGGTGACGTAGATCCGCGTCAGATCGGGGCAGTTGGGCAGATGTTCGGTCAGCCGCGCAAGGCGTTCGGCGTCGATCAGGAGCAGCTTGGTCCCCGAATCGCTGAGGCCGTATTCAAGCTCGCTGCCCGTCCACCATGCGTTCAACGGCGTGACGATCGCGCCGCACAGTTGCGCGGCGAAAAAGGCGACCGGCCATTCGGGGACGTTGCGCATGACGACGGCGACGCGGTCCCCCTTGCCGATGCCATCGGCAACGAGTTGCGCCGCGAGTCTGGCGGTGGCGCGGGCGAAGGCTTCGAACGTCACGCGCTCGTCGTCGTGAACGAGGAACACCTTGTCGCCGTGGAGCCGCCCCGCGTTGAACACGTCGCGCAGAGTCGGCGGGATGTTCTTCCACACCCGCGTCGCCTGCCCGCGAATGTCGCGCGTCTCGATTTCGAGCATCTGCCCCGGCGCGGTCAGCATCGCGTGCGCCTGCGCGATCGACATCGCGGGCCAGGCTTTGGTGGCAGTAGTGGTGTCGGTCATGTGATCCCCAGGAAACGGCTTTGTTTTATGCCCTACGCTAGACTGATCGATGGCCGATGATCCAGTGCTAATCCGCGGGTGCCGCCCCAAGTTCGCGGCGCAGAACCGGGTGCCACAGCGCATAGGCGAGCAAGCCGAGCTGAACCGCCGCGCCGATCAGATACGGATAGGCTCCGCCCAGCTCGTACAGCCCGATGCCGATCGTCGGCGCGACGATGAAGCAGCTGCCGTTGACCGATGTCACCGCACCGGCGACCGCGCCCTGTTCGGATTCGCCGACCATCAACGACGCGGCGGCGACGAAGCCGGGTCGGGAGAAACCATAGCCGACACTGGTCAGGGCAAAGGCGGCGAGGATGCTGATATAATCGGGCGCGAGGCCGATGCCGATCAGCCCCGCCGCCGCGAGCGCCGCGCCCCAGCGCATCAGCGCCGACGCCGACAGGTTGAATACGCGGATCAGCCCCCATTGCGCGAACAAGGTCGCTCCCGCGCCGACCATCAGCGCGACGCCGACCGACTTCGCCGCCGCCGCCGGTGACCCGCCGATATGATCGATGATGAGGAAGCCGAGCGCTTGCCCGGTCGCTGCCTGAACGCTCCCCGACGCAAAGCCATAGACCATGAACGGCCAGACGCGCGGGTCGCGGAAGCGCAGGCGCGGGCGCCGCCCGACGTCGGCGGCGCGCGCGCTGCCGCCGGTGGCGCTGGCGGCGATCGATGGCATCGTCGCGGGGGCGCCGTGGTGGAGATGGTCGGCGGCTTGCGGTTCGTGCGCGGGGTCGTCGTCGGGCAGAAGCCACCACAGGCCGACGCCGACGGCGACCGCAATGGCCGAGAAGGCGAACATCGGGGCCGACAGGCCGAGGGCGGGGATTTCGAAGAACGGCGCGACGCCGGGACCAAGAATCGTGCCGAGGCCGAACGCGCTGGTCAGCGTCGCCAGCGCCGCCGTCCGCTGATGCGCGGTGGTGCGCGCCGCGACATACGCCTGCGCCGCCGGGTTCGCCGCCGAGCCGAAGATGCCGAACAGGCTGCGCAGCAGGGCAAAAGCGATGAACACTGCCCCTGCCCCCAGCATCCCGCGCAGGCCGAGCAGGATCGCGCCGCCGCACCCGACCATCGACACGGCGAACCCGGCCAAGCCGACGAGCATCAGGCGCTTGCGCCCGCGCGTGTCCGACTGGCGCGCCCAATACGGGGCGGAAATCGTCCACAGCAGCGCGGACAGCGAAAAGATGACGCCGACAAGCTTGGCGTCGATGTGGATCGTCCGCGCGATCGACGGCAGCACCGACTGGAGCGCGGTATTCCCCGCGGCGACGACGAGCAGCACCGTGAACAGCACGGCGAAGTCGCGGCGGGGGAGGCGGGCGAGCGTCATCGTCCGCACGGCTTGGCGCAGCGACCGGCCTTTGCCAACCCCGCGCCGCGCGCTACGGTCCGATCACCAGCGGAGGATGATGATGAAACTGCACGATTCGATCGGCCCCAACCCCCATGTCGTACGGATGGTCGCCGCCGAAAAGGGCCTCGATCTCGCTCGTGAAAGCGTCGATCTGCGCGGCGGCGAGAATCGTAAGGCCGCTTATGTCGCGAAGAATGCGGCGGGGACGACGCCGTGTCTCGAACTCGCCGACGGGCGCTTCCTCAGCGAGATCACCGTCATCGCCGAATATCTGGAGGAACTCCACCCGACGCCGCCGCTGATCGGCACGAACCCCGACGAGCGCGCCGAAACGCGGATGTGGGTCCGCCGGATCGACCTTGGCATCGTCGAGCCGATGGCGAACGGCTTCCGCGCCGCCGAGGGCCGCCCGTTGTTCGCATCGCGGATGAAGCTCGTCGGGGCTGAGGGCGCGACCGAATTAAAGGCGATCGCGCAGGACCGGCTGACGTGGCTCGACGGGCAGATGGCGGGGCGGACGTGGGTGTGCGGCGACCGTTTCACGCTGGCCGACATCCTGTTGTTCGCCTTCGTCGCGTTCGGCGCGACGATCGGGCAGCCGCTGCCCGCTGATGCGACATGGCTCCCCGGCTGGTTCGAGCGGGTCAAGGCGCGCCCGAGCGCGTCCGCCTAGATTTCGATCAGGCGGTTCGGCAGCTCGTCGGGATTATCGTCGCCGGCCGGGAAATGTTCGGCGAGGACCGCTCCGGCGAGTTCGATCGCGCGGACGAAGCCCGCCCCCGGCGTCCCCGCCTTGATGCCGTCGGTCAGCGCGGTGACCGTCGTTGCCCAATGGTTGGGTGACACCCGCGCGAAGATCGCGGTGTCGGCGACGACTTCGGCAATCCGGTCGGGGAGCGAAACGAAAATCAGCACGCCGGTATTGCCCCGCGTCGTGCCGATGCCGCCCGTCTTGAACTGCGTCGTAGCGGCCGCGTGGACGTGGTCGCGGCGAATGCTGCGCGGAGTCAGCGCCGCGCCCAATCCGGTCCGGACGAGCAGCGCGGCAGTGAGAGCAAAGACGACGATTTGCACGGCGGCATAGGCCTCGACCGCGCGCCGCAGGTCCTCGCCCGCGTCGCCGCTCGACCAGTCGCCGAGCGCACGGATCCGGTCGGGGCCATAGCCGATCAGCGTCGCCGCGAGCGGCAGCGCAAAGGCGAGCAGGGCGGCAATGGTTAGGCCGGTCGCGGCGTAGCGCTCGCGGTGGTCGGAGACGACACAGACGATCTCGCCGGTGGTCTTGGCCTCGGCAATACTGATGGCGTCGGCGATGGCGCTGCGGTCGGTGTCGGTGAACATCTACCAGCTCCCCGACGATCCGCCGCCGCCGAACGATCCGCCGCCGCCGCCGCCAAAGCCGCCGCCGTCGCTGCCGCCGCCGAACCCGCCGCCGTCATCGGAGCCGCCGCCCCAACCGCCGCCGCCGCCGCCGCGGTTCATCATGCTCGACGCGACGCCCCACAGGATCGCCGAGCCGATGCCCGATGGCCGCCCGCCGCCCATGCCACCACCGCCGCGTCGCGCGACCGAGACGATCACCCAGACGACGACGATCGCCAGCCAGACGAGGGCTCCCGGCCCCGCCGACGCGCGGCGGTGCGACGTGGTATGCTCGGTGGTTGCCTGGCTCGCCGCCGCCGCCGCGACGCCGGGGTCGGCCTGAAGTTGCGCGAGGATCGCGTCGACGCCCGCGCTCACGCCCGCGCCGATGTCGCCCTTGCGGAATTCCGGAACGATCGTCTGGTTGATAATGACGTTGGTCAGCCCGTCGGTCAGGACGGGTTCGAGGCCATAACCGACCTCGATCCGGACTTTGCGGTCGGTCGGCGCGACGATCAGGATCGCGCCGGTGTTCTTGCCTTTTTGCCCGACGCCCCATGCGCGCCCGAGCTGATAGCCATAATCCTCGATCGGCACGTCGCCGAGCGACGCGACGGTGGCGACGACCAGCTGATTACCCGTCGCCTTTTGATACGCGCCCAATTTTTCGGTCAGGGCAGCGACGGTGTTCGGTTGCAGGACGTGCGCGGAGTCGACGACATAGCCGGTGAACGCCGGGAAAACCGGGGCCGCCGCCCGCGCCACGCCGCTCCACGCCGCCAGCAACGCCAGCAGCAGCAGGATCGGCAGGGCGCGGGCGAGGCGAAGGCTCAGAACTTCACCGTCGGCGCGACCTGGGCATTGGCCGTCGTCGCCTTGAACGGAACGAGCGGCTTCGCGCCATAGATGACCTTCGCGCCGATCATCGCCGGGAAGGTGCGGATCGTCGTGTTATAGTCCTGGACGCTCGTGTTGTAATCCTGCCGCGCGATGGTGATCCGGTTCTCGGTCCCTTCGAGCTGCGACTGAAGCGCCATGAAGTTGGCGTTCGACTTGAGGTCGGGATACGCCTCCTGAAGGGGACGAAGCGCCACCAGCGACGCCGAGACGTTGTTCTGCGCCGTCTCGTACGCGGCGACCTTCGCCGGGTCCTTAAGGTCTTCGGTCGACAGATGGATCGCCGACGCCGACGCGCGCGCCTGGGTTACGCCGACAAGAACGTCCTTTTCCTGCTTGGCATAGCCCTGGACGGTCGACACGAGGTTGGGGATCAGATCGGCGCGACGCTGATACTGGTTCTCGACCTGCGCCCATGCGGCCTTGGCGGCCTCCTCCTTGGTCGGGATCGTGTTGACCCCGCACGCGCCGAGCGCGAGCGTCATGGTGATCGGTACGAGCAGGCGGAGCAGGCGCGACATCATCGTCTCCCGGAAAAGCATTTTGCCGCCAGTATCCAAAAGCAGGGCGGACGGCTATAGCTAAGGTGTGTTGTCGCGGCACAACAGGGGGGGGCAAAAATGTTTGCTGAGTTTCGCACCTTTATTGCGCGGGGCAACGTCCTTGATCTCGCCGTTGCCGTGCTGATCGGGGCTGCGTTTGCCAAGATCATCGCGTCGCTGACCGAGGATCTGCTGATGCCGCTGATCGGTCTCGCCACCGGCGGCGCGGATTTCGCCAGCCATTTCATCCTGCTCGGGCCGGTTCCGGCGAATTATACCGGGTCGATGACCGATTATGCGGCGCTGAAGAAGGCCGGCGCGGCGCTGTTCGGCTACGGGCAGTTTCTGACCGTCGTCCTCAACTTCGTCATCGTTGCGTTCGCGATCTTCCTCATCGTCCGCGCGGCGAACAAATATCTGGCGAAAACGATGGCGGCGATGGCAGCGGCGGTCACCGTCCCGCCCGATGTCGTCGTGCTGAACGAGATTCTGGCGGAGTTGAAGAAGCGGCCGCTCTGATTTGGTGACGTCTGTGCCGTCCCGCTCCCCCGCCCGACCACCCTTGCGCTTACCCTAGCGGGGTGGTCGCCGGAGGAACGCGAGTTCCCGCGAGACCTGAGGAACGCGAGTTCCCGCGAGACCTGAGGAACGCGAGTTCCCGCGAGACCTGAGGAACGCGAGTTCCCGCGAGACCTGAGGAACG